>NZ_JBFLUG010000036.1:0-66585 GCF_041008525.1 Parafrankia sp. FMc2
ATCGTCTATCATTGCCAAAGGAATTTCCCTACCATCACCAGAACACACAAGCCCTGGCCATGGACGGGGGTTAAAAAATATGGCACTGACTATTCGGTACGCTGTTGAGTTCTCAAGGAGCAGATGCGTTCTGGAACCGCGCCGCGAGACGCCGTATCCAGGCGATTTGCTTCGATCGGTCCGGTTCATCGCGATCCTCCCCTGAGGGGGGGGCGATCCGGCCCGGTGGGCCTCACCTTCCGGCTAGGCCCGTGTCCCGAGTGGAGCCACCCTGTTCGGTGTCTGCCGTGTCTCGCTGACAGACAGAACATTACGGGTGGATGTCGGGGGCAGTCAAATCAATCGGGTCCTAGATAGTGTGACCTATGTCACAGCAACGCAGAGAGAGCTTGACGGGGCTGTCTGGTATGGGAGGCTTGAGGTTCTGCGCTCGAACAGATGAGCGGGTCTGTAGTCGGCGTCCGCGCAGGCCAACGGCCCGTCGCCTGAAGTGGCCAGGCAAGGCCGAGCGGTGCTCCGGGCCCTCCCCATCGACGGTCGGCTCCCACCCCACCGCCAGGCCGCGGAGCCCGCGGGTCCCATCGAGGTCCAGATCGCCGGCCACCGTCCGGGCGGCCGCGCATCGCCCCTCGCCGCGATGTTCAGGGCTGGGTCGGTGCTACCGCGGGCGGACGAGCCGGGCTCTGCTGACCGAGGCCTCGCCCAGCAGCCACAGGCGGTAGGGAAGGTCGGTCCCGACGCGGATACCCACCCGTGGTCCCTGCCCGACCGCAGCGTCGTCGATCGGCGTGCCCTGGTGGATGGAGAGCGGCCCTGGGCCTGTCAGATCCGCGCCGGTGTACCCGCCGTCGACGCCGAGAGCCCGCGCGAAGCGGCCCGGACCACTGGCCCACCGGCGCAGCCCGGGGCCGGACGGCGGCGGGCCGTCCACCTTCGGCTCGATCCTGGGAGCCCCGGGGCCGGCCGCACCCGGCAGGTCCACGCGGCCAGCGGACCCCGACCGGGCCGGCGCATCGCGGCCGGTGATGTCCCGCTCCAGCCGGGACGGGCAGACACTCCCCGCCCGGATCAGAACCGCCGCAGCCGTGCCCTCCGGGCCGCACACGACGTTGAAACACCAGTGCATGCCGTACACGAAGTAGACGTAGGCATGTCCCGGCGGGCCGAACATCACGCGGCTGCGCGGCGTCGGGCCGCGGCGCGCATGCGAGGCCGGGTCGTCAGTCCCGCCGTAGGCCTCGACCTCGGTCACCCGCAACGCGACCGGCCCGTGCCGAACCGTCGCCCCGAGAAGATCACGGGCGACGGCCAGCACGGGCCGGTCGTAGAAGTGTCGGTCCAGCAGCCCGCCCGGAGGCGGGGCGGCGGACAGTGGTCCGCCGTGGGTGCCGGGCCCGGCGGGGCCGCCGCCGTCGGCATGCGGCCCCCGAGGATGGTCCTGAGGGGAGGTGCTCAGCTCCCCGCCCATGTCCGGTCCCGGTCCAGCACCGGCCCCAGCGCCTGGATCTGCTCACGGACCCGTTCCGGGGCCGTCCCGCCCGGCGCGGAACGGGCCTCCAGCGCGCCCCGCACCGAGAGCACGGTCCGCACGTCCGGCGTGAGCAGCGGGCTGATCACCGCGAGGTCGTCGTCGGACACCTCGTCGAGGTCCGCCTCGTGCGCCACGCACCAGGCGACCAGCTGGCCGACCGCCTCGTGCGCCTCCCGGAACGCCACCCCGTTGCGGACCAGGTACTCGGCGACGTCGGTGGCGAGGGCGAAGCCGTCAGGCGCGGCTGCCTCCAGCCGATCCCGGCGGACCCGCATCGTCGCGACCATCCCGGTCATCGCCGGCAGCACGACCAGGAGGGTGTCGACGGCGTCGAAGACCGGCTCCTTGTCCTCCTGCAGATCACGGTCGTACGCCAGCGGCAGGCCCTTGAGCGTCGTCAGCAACCCGGTGAGCGCCCCGATGAGCCGCCCCGACTTGCCCCTGGCCAGTTCCGCGATGTCCGGGTTCTTCTTCTGCGGCATGATCGAGCTGCCGGTGGCGAAGGCGTCGTCGAGCTCGACCCAGCCGAACTCCCGGGTCGTCCACAGGACGATCTCCTCGCCGAGACGGGACAGGTGCACTCCCGCCAGGGCGGCCACGAAGAGGAACTCGGCCGCGAAGTCGCGGTCCGAGACCGCGTCCAGGGAGTTCGCGAACGCCCGGTCGAAGCCGAGCTCAGCGGCCACCCCGGCCGGGTCGAGCGGCAGCGACGAGCCGGCAAGTGCACCGGCGCCCAGCGCGCTCACCGACGCCCGCCGGTCCCAGTCCCGCAGCCGCTCGGTATCCCGGGCGAAGGCGTGCACGTGGGCCAGGAGCTGGTGGGCAAACGAGATCGGCTGGGCGTGCTGCAGGTGCGTCATGCCCGGTGCCGGGGTGTCGACGTGCTGCTCCGCCAGGACGACAAGCGCGGTCGACAGCTCGGTGAGCCGCGCCGCGACCTGCCGCGCGTGGTCGCGCAGGTACAGCCGCAGGTCGGTGGCGACCTGGTCGTTACGGCTCCGCCCGGCGCGCAGCTTGCCGCCGAGCGCGCCGAGCCGTTCCAGCAGGCCCCGTTCGAGGGCGGTGTGGACGTCCTCGTCCTCGATGGTCGGCCGGAAGCGGCCCTGGGTGACCGCCTCCGACAGGTCGTCGAGCGCGCCGAGCATGGCGGTGAGCTCGCCCGCGTCGAGCAGCCCGGCTCGGTGCAGCACCCCGGCGTGGGAACGCGAGGCGAGCAGGTCGTACGGGGCCAGCCGCCAGTCGAACTGCACGCTGACGGACAGCCGGGCCAGCGCCTCGGCCGGGCCACCGGCGAACCGGCCACCCCACAGCCGCAACGGCGGCGCCCCGTCAGCGCTGGCGGACCCGAGGCCGGAGTCGAGCTCGTCCCGCTCACGGTCCGGCTCCGCGGCCCCGGCTCCGCCCGGCGCCGCGGTCGCGCCGGTGCCGCCCTGCTGCTGACCCGCCTCGTCCTGGGCCTGCCTGGAATCCATCTGTACCTGCTCCTTGTCGGACGGCGGACGGTCCTCCGCCGCCACCGACCCGGTCGACGTCATGGCTGCAGCCGCTGCTCTCTGGCCGCCCAGACCTTCGTGGGCAGCCCCCACAGCTCGATGAACCCGCGGGCGTCACTCTGGTCGAACTGGTCGCCCGCGTCGTAGGTGGCCAGTGCGTGGTCGTAGAGGCTGCCAGGGCTACGACGCCCGACCACCTGTGCGACCCCGCCGGCGAGGCGGATACGCACGTCGCCGGTGACACCGACGCTGGACGATTCCTCGAACGCGTCCAGGGCCGCCCGCAACGGGGAGTACCACAGGCCGTCGTAGACGATCTCGGCCCAGCGCTGGTCGACGCCGCGCTTGAAGCGGGCGATGTCCCGCTCCAGCGTGAGGTCCTCCAGGTCCCGGTGCGCGGTCAGCAGCGTGATCGCGGCCGGGCACTCGTAGATCTCGCGGCTCTTGATCCCGACCAGCCGGTCCTCGATCATGTCGATCCGGCCGACGCCCTGAGCCCCGCCCCGCCGGTTGAGCTCGGCGACGAGCTCGACGAGGGACAGCGGGCGCCCGTCGAGGCCGGTCGGCAGGCCGTCGGTGAACGAGATCGTGACCTCGTCCGCGGGGCGCGCGACCGTCGGGTCCGCGGTGTAGACGAACACGTCCTCCGGCGGCTGCGCCCACGGGTCCTCGAGGATGCCGCACTCGGCGGTGCGGCCCCACAGGTTCTGGTCGATCGAGTAGGGCGACTTCTTGGAGACGTCGATCGGCAGGCCGCGCTCCTCCGCGAAGGCGATCGCCTTGTCCCGGGTCATCCCGGAGTCCCGCACCGGGGCGAGCACGCGCAGGCCGGGGGCCAGCGCCATCACGCCGACCTCGAAGCGGACCTGGTCGTTGCCCTTGCCGGTGCAGCCGTGGGCGATCGCATCCGCGCCGTGCTGCCGGGCAGCCTCGACGAGATGCTTCACGATGATCGGCCGGGACAGTGAGGAAATGAGCGGGTAGCGGTCCATGTACAGCGCGTTCGACCGGATGGCCGGCGCGACGAAGTCGGCCGCGTACTCCTCCCGGGCGTCGACGACGATGGATTCGACGGCGCCGCAGGTGAATGCCCGTTGGCGGATCGCCTCCAGGTCCTCTCCGCCCTGGCCAACGTCGACGGCCAGGGCGATCACCTCGGCGCCCGTCTCGGCTCCGATCCAGCCGATGGCCACGGACGTGTCGAGGCCGCCCGAGTAGGCAAGCACGACGCGTTCGGTCACAGGGTCTCTCCTTAGTCCACGCAGTTCATACGCGCATGTGGTTCATGCCCGTGTTCGGGCTCGGTGCCTCATGCCTGGCACTCATGGCCAGCCCTCGTCGCCGGCTCCCCGTGACCGGCCTCGTGCCCCCGTGGCCGGACCCGCCTGGATCGACCCTCGGGCGCTCAGTACTCGTCCGCGGTCCCATCTCCGGCCTCGCCCCTGTCTGCCACCGTGGTTTCGTCGTCTCCCGCCGGGGGCGAGGTGCCGCCGAGACGCCACCGGCCCACCGACGCGGGCAGCGTGGCCGGTGCGGCGGCCGCCGTGTCCCGGGCCCGGCCGTCGGCCAGCGACAGCAGCCGTCCGGCGAACTGCGGGCCCACCGACGGGCCGTGCGGACCGTGCACCGCCCGGCAGACGACCAGGATCGTGTCGTCGCCGGCGATCGTCCCCATCACCTCCGGCAGGGCGGCGCGGTCGAGGGCGGAGGCGAACAGCTGGGCGGCCCCCGGCGGGGTGCGCAGCACGACGAGGTCACCGTTGGCCTCCGCCGAGACCAGGAGCTCCTCGCAGAGCCTGGCCAGTGGTATGCGCACGGTCTCCGCCGGTGCCAGGTTGACGTCCACCGTGTAGATGAGCACGCCTTCGGGCCCACGAACCTTGGTGGCGCCGATGTCCTCCAGATCCCGGGACAGGGTGGCCTGGGTGACCTGCACGCCCTCGGCGGAGAGCAGACGCGCCAGCTCCGCCTGTGAACGTACCGACCCGGCTGCGATCAGCGCCGCGAGACGCGCCTGCCGGGCGTGTTTCGTCAGCGGGGCGGCCGCGCGGATGGTCATCGGGAACCGACACCTGCCGCGGACTCGCCGAGCAGGAACGACAGCAGCGCCTTCTGGGCGTGGAGCCGGTTCTCCGCCTGGTCGAAGACCACCGAGCGGGGGCCGTCGAGCACGCCGGCGGAGATCTCGACGTCGCGGTGGGCGGGGAGGCAGTGCATGACGATCGCGTCCGGCCGGGCCGCCTCGACGGCCTTCTCGTCGAGGCGGTACGGCTGGAAGACCAGTGCCCGGGTCTCGGACTCGCCGTCCTGACCCATCGAGGCCCAGACGTCGGTGTAGAGCACGTCGGCGTCGGCGGCGGCCTCGTGCGCGTTGTGCATCACCAGCGCCTCGCCGCCGGTGACCGCGCCGATCTCGTTCGCCTGCCGAACCACCTGGCCGATCGGCTCGTAGCCGGGCGGCGAGGCGACATGGATGCGCATCCCGGCGAGGGCACCCGCGAGCATCAGCGAGTGCGCGACGTTGTTGCCGTCGCCGAGGTAGGCGAGGGTCAGACCGGCGAGCCGGCCGCGCAGTTCACGGATGGTCTGCAGATCGGCCAGCGCCTGGCAGGGATGCGCGTGGTCGGACAGTGCGTTGACGACCGGAACGGTGGCCGCGGCCGCCATCCGCTCGACTCGACTCTGCTCGAAGGTCCGGATCACGATGGCGTCGACATAGCGGCTCAGCACCGCGGCCGTGTCCTCGATCGTCTCCCCGCGCCCCAGCTGGGTCGAGGCGGAGTCGATCACGATCGGGTGGCCGCCGAGTTCGGCGACCGCCACGTCGAACGAAAGCCTGGTCCGGGTGGACGGCTTCTCGAAGATCAGTGCCACCGACCGGCCATCGAGGGGGCGCGGGCCCGACCCACGCTGGCGGCGCGTCGCCTTGAGCTGGTCGGCGAGGTCGAGCAGGGCGGCCTGCTCGGACGAGGTCAGGTCCGTGTCGAGCAGGAAGTGTCGAGCCGTCATGCGCTGACCTTAGAGCTTCTGCCCTGCTTACCACCGTCTTCGTCGCCGGCCCGAGCTGCCAGGACCTGCGCGGTGAGACCCGGCAGTGCCGAGACGAAGGCGTCGACGTCCGCGGTGGTGAGCACCAGGGGCGGCGCGAGCCGGACCGAGTCCGCGGAGACCGCGTTCACCAGGAAGCCCGCCTCGCGTGCAGCAGCCTCCAGCTCGCCGGCGTACGGGCCGCCCAGCTCGATCGCGAGCCACAGCCCGGAGCCGCGGACCCCGGTGACGCCGGGAGCACCGGCGGTGAGGATCCCGTCCCGCAGCGTCCCGCCCAGCGCGACCGCGTGGTCGAGCAGGCCCTCGGCGGCGATCGTGTCCAGAACGGCGAGGGCGGCGGCGCACACGACCGGGCCGCCCCCGAAGGTGCTGCCGTGGTCGCCGGGGCGTAGCAGGTGACCGGCCGGCCCGATGCCGATGCAGACACCGATCGGCAGCCCGCCGCCCAGCCCCTTGGCAAGGGTGATCACATCCGGCACGACACCGGCGGTCTGGTGCGCGAACCAGGCGCCGGTACGCCCGATGCCGCTCTGGACCTCGTCGAACACCAGCAACGCTCCATGCGCGTCACAGGCGGCACGGGCCGCGGCGAGATATCCGGCCGGGGGTGGGACCACGCCGGCCTCACCCAACGTGGGCTCCAGGAAGACCGCCGCGGTGCGCTCGCTGACCGCCGCGGCCAAAGCCTGCGCATCCCCGTACGGCACGAAGCGCACGCCGGGCAGCAGCGGCTCGAAGGGGGCCCGCTTCCCGGCCTGGCCGGTGATCGACAGGGCACCCATGGTCCGGCCGTGAAAGGCACCCTCGGCCGCGATGATCTCGGACCGGCCGGTCCGACGGCTGATCTTGATGGCGGTCTCGTTCGCCTCGGCGCCCGAGTTGCAGAAGAAGGCCCGCCCGTCGACGCCGAGCAGCTCGATCAGCCGCTCGGCCAACAGGACCTGGGGGGTGTTCACGTACAGGTTCGACGTGTGGCCCAGGGTGTCGAGCTGGGCGACGACCGCGGCCCGCACCGCCGGGTGACAGTGGCCGAGAACGCTCACCGCGACGCCCGCGATCAGGTCGACGTACTCCCGACCGTCGGCGTCCCACACATGGGCGCCGGCCCCACGGGTCAGCGCGATCGACGGGCGGCCGTAGGTCGCCATGACGACGGCGTCGCGACGGTCGAGCAGGTCGGCGTTCACGTTTCTCCTCCGATGATGTCCGCCGCTCCCGGGTCGCCGGCGCCTGACGGCTGCCCGGCCGGCCGGTCGGGTCGGATCAGGGTGCCGATGCCCTCGTCGGTGAAGACCTCCAGCAGCACCGCGTGGGGGACCCGCCCGTCGAGCACGTGGGCCTGCGGCACGCCGCCCGCAACGGCGCGCAGGCAGGCCTCCATTTTCGGGATCATGCCTGATGAGAGGGACGGCAGGAGCCGCTCCAGCTCGCCGACGGTCAGCTCGCTGATCACTTCGTCGCTCGCCGGCCAGTCCGCGTAGAGACCCTCGACGTCGGTGAGCACGACAAGCTTCGTCGCGCCCAGCGCCAGGGCCAGCACCGCGGCCGCGGTGTCCGCGTTGACGTTGTAGACGCCGCCGTCCAGACCGCGTGCCACCGAGGCGACGACCGGCACCTTGCCCGAGTCGAGCAGGGCGTTCACGGTCTCCGGCTGAACCCTGACCACGTCGCCGACGAGGCCGACGTCCACCTCCTCGCCGTTGACCAGCGCGGGCCGGCGGCGGGCGGTGAACAGGTTCGCGTCCTCACCCGACAGGCCGACAGCGAACGGGCCGTGGTTGTTGATCAACCCGACAACGTCCCGGTTGACCTGGCCGACGAGCACCATCCGGACCACGTCCATGGTCTCCGGCGTGGTCACGCGGAGACCGCCGACGAAGGTCGAGGCGACGCCCAGCCGCTCGAGATGTGCGGTGATCTGAGGGCCGCCGCCGTGCACGACCACGACCCGGATCCCGGCGTAGCGCAGGAAGACGATGTCCGCCGCGAAGGCCTCCCGCAGCTCCGGGCGGGTCATCGCGTTCCCGCCGTACTTGATCACCATGGTCGCGCCGTGGAAGCGGGACAGCCAGGGAAGCGCCTCGATCAGCACGGTCGTCTTGGTCAGGGCGGCGTGCCGGCGGGCCCGCGCCGCCGCACCACGAGTCATCGGGACGGTCCCGGTCGCCGGGGAAGCCGCTCCGGCAGAGAGGTCCGCGTTCAGGTCGGCGCTCACGTCGAGTACGCCGAGTTCTCGTAGACGTAACCATCCGTGAGGTCGTTCGTCCGGACCGTCAGCTCGGCGTCACCCGCGTGCAGGTCCGCGACGATGCTGATCTCCCGGCCGGAGAGGTCGACCAGGTCCCGGGAGTCGCCCGGGGCGCCCGCCCGGCACACCTGGATGCCGTTCATGCTGACGTCCAGCTGGTCGGGTTCGAAGGCGGCGGCCGTGGTGCCGATCGCCGCGAGGACCCGGCCCCAGTTCGGGTCCTTGCCGTAGAGCGCGCACTTGAGCAGGTTGTTCCGCGCGATCGCACGCCCTACCTCGAGCGCATCCGGCTCGGAGGCCGCTCCGGTCACCGTGATCGAGATGGTCTTGGTGGAGCCCTCCGCGTCGCCGAGCATCTGGCCGGCCAGGTCGTCGCAGACGGCGGTGACCAGCCCGGTCAGCTCGGCCTCCGGCAGGCTCTGCCCGGATGCGCCCGAGGCGAGCAGCAGCACCGTGTCGTTCGTCGACAGGCAGCCGTCGGAGTCGACGCGCTCGAACGTCGTCCGGCAGGCCTCGCGGAGGACCCGGTCGAGCGTCGCCGCGTCGGCGACGGCGTCGGTGGTGACGACCACGAGCATCGTCGCCAGGGACGGCGCCAGCATCGCCGCACCCTTGCCCATGCCGCCGACCGTGACGACCCCGCCCCCTGAGCTGGTCCGGACGGCCTGTTTGGACACGGTGTCCGTGGTGCGGATCGCCTCGGCTGCGAGGCCCCCACCCGTGGCGGACAGCTCGCCCGCAGCCCGGGTGACCCCGGGGAGCAGCTGGTCCATCGGCAGACGGACGCCGATCAGACCGGTCGAACAGACCGCGACCTCACCCGCACCGACGCCCAGGGCCGCGGCGACATGCTCGGCGGTGGCGTGGGTGTCGGCGAAGCCGGCCGGACCGGTGCAGGCGTTCGCGCCGCCGGAGTTGAGCACGACCGCCCGCAGGCGCCCGTCGGTCAGCACCTGGCGGGTCCACAGCACGGGCGCCGCCTGGACCCGGTTACGGGTGAACACTCCCGCGGCGGCAGCATCGGGACCGTCGTTGACGACGAGCGCGACGTCCGGGCGCCCGGACGGCTTCAGCCCGGCTGCGACGCCGGCAGCCCGAAAGCCCTGGGCGGCGGTGACGCTCATTCCTGGTCTCCTTCCCCGTGCGCCGCCGGCCCGGCGGCCCTGACGGGCGAGGGCAGTGAGGCGGTGCCCACGGCCACGGCTGTCACGGCGCCATGCCCTGGGCGCTGAGACCGGTGGTCTCCGGCTGGCCGAGCATGAGGTTGGCGCACTGGACCGCCTGGCCGGCGGCCCCCTTCGTGAGGTTGTCGATGGCGGCCACGACGACGACCCGGCCGGCCTCGGCGTCCACCGTCGCCTGCAGGTGCACACAGTTGCTGCCCAGGGTCGACGAGGTGCGCGGCCAGCGGCCGGCGGGCAGTACCCGCACGAACGGCTCGCCGTCGTAGAAGGCTCGCAGGATGCCGGTGATCGTCTCGGCGTCCGCACCGAGCCCGGTCCCCAGGTCGTCGCCGGACACGATCTCGGCGGACGGTCGGGCGGTGCAGGTGGCCAGGATGCCGCGTGGCATCGGCGCCAGCACCGGCGTGAAGGACATCGAGACCGGGGAGCCCGCGTACCGGTTGAGCGTCTGGACGATCTCGGGTCGGTGCTGGTGGCTACCGACCTTGTACGCGGTCAGGTCGCCCATGACCTCGCTGCCGAGGAGGTTGGTCTTCGCCGACCGGCCCGCTCCGGACGTTCCGCTCGCGGCGACGACCACGAGGTCGGACGGGTCGACGGCACCGGCCGCGACGAGCGGCACAAGCGCGAGGCTGACCGCTGTCGGGTAGCAGCCGGGTGCGGCGACCCGGTTGCTGACCCGGATCTCCTCCCGAGCCCCGGGTAGCTCCGGCATCCCGTAGGTCCAGGTGCCGGCGTGCTCGCCGCCGTAGGCCCGCTGCCAGGCCCGCGGGTCGTGCAGGCGGTGATCAGCACCGAGGTCGACGACCCGAATCCCGGCCGGCAGCGTCGCCGCGACCGCGGCCGACTGCCCGTGCGGGAGTGCGAGGAACACGATGTCGGCGCTGGTCTGGGCCAGCGCCTCCGTATCGACGAAGACGCGCCCCTCAAGATCGGGAAGGTGGGGATGGACATCCGTCACCGCCACCCCGGCGGACGTGTTCGCCGCCAGATCACCGATCTCGATACCGGGATGGCCGAGCAGCAGCCGGAGCAGCTCCCCGCCGCCGTACCCGCTAGCGCCCGCCACCGCCGCAGTCACACCCATGACTGAGAATTTATACACAGACCCCTATGAAGATTCAAGCCCCTGGTCGCGAACCCGGGAAACACCGAGAGCGGCCACGGGCGATCGCGCCACGACGATCGGAGGTCGGCCAGCCCGCGCCGGATGCCGGATGACCGACCGGCCGGATGCCGGCCAGCCGTCGTGCGCACGCCGGCGGAAGCGCCGACCGTTACCGACTTGTTACTCCAAAGTAAATGACAGGGCGGGACGCACCGGGCAGACTCAGATAAACACCACTCCAGGACAACGTCGTCCCGGAGCGGAAACGGGTCGGGGTGGGCGCCTCTGCAGGCACCCACCCCGATCTCCTCCGCCCCGCGCCGCCGGCCGTGCCGGGCCGCGACTCACTCTCAGCCGCGCAGCACCGCTCCCGTGCGGCTGGCGGCCTCGGCCACCGCCGCGTCCCGGACCTCGTTGGCCTCCGCAGCCGTCAGCGTGCGGTCCGCGGCACGGAGGCGGAGCCCGAAGGCGAGCGAACGGCGTTCGGGCCCGACCTGGTCGCCCTCGTAGACGTCGAAGAGCGACAGCGACTCCAGCAGCTCCCCGGCACCGGCCCGCAGTGCCCCGGTCACCGCGGCGACGGGCACGTCGGTTCCGGTCACCAGGGCGACATCGCGATCAGCGGGCGGGAAGGTGGAGATCGCCGGAGCGGTCACCGCCGGCCGTTCCAGCGCGGCGGCGACAAGCGCGTCGAGGTCGAGTTCCATGGCGCACGACCGGGGTGGCAGCCCGGTGGCGCCGAGGACGCGCGGGTGCAGCTCCCCCGCGTGCCCGACGACCCGGCCGTCGATCGACAGCTCGGCGCAGCGGCCCGGATGCCAGGGCATCGCGCTCCCGGCCCCGACGGTGAGCTCCACGCCGAGCGCGGCCGCGACGCTGTGCGCGCCGGCCAGGGCGTCACTCCAGTCGGCCGCGCGGCCCGGCCCCCACCAGCCGGCTGGTTCACGCCGGCCGGTCAGGACCGTTGCGACCTGCCGCGGCTGGACGGGCAGCGCACCATCCAGCGCGTGGATCTCCGCCTCGCTGGGGCGGCGGTCGACCGGCGGGGTCACCGCCGCGGCCGGGACGGTCGCCAGTTCGCGGAAGACCAGCCCGCATTCGAACAGGGCCAGATCCGCCTGGCCGCGCCCGAGGTTGCGACCGGCCGCCGCGATCAGCCCCGACAGCAGGGTGGTGCGCAGGTACGAGGCGTCCTGAGCGATCGGGTTGGCGACCTGGACGGCGGCCCGACGCTCGTCACCCGCGGGCAGGCTCAGCAGGTCGGCGGCATCCTCGGCGACGAACGGCAGCGTCAGCACCTCGACGTAGCCGTCGGCGGCGAGTGCCCGCCCGACCGCGCGCCGCATCCGCTGCGGCTCCGTCAGACCCCGCCCAGCCGGCAGCAGCGGCAGGGTCACCGGGATCGTGTCGTACCCCTCCAGCCGCACCACCTCCTCGACGAGATCCGCGGGACGCGCCAGGTCCGGCCGCCAGGACGGCACCGTGACCAGCACCGCCCCCGGCGCACCGGGATGCCTCGACGCGCCGGCGGGGCCGGACGGCTCCGGATCCGACGAGTCGGCGAGGCCGGGCGCGTCGACGACGGAGGCGCCCACGTCGGCGAGCCGACGCCGGATCACCTCCACCGGGTAGGGACGTCCCGCGAGCCGCTCGGGCTCGCCCAGCGGGAACAGGACCGTCACCGCCGGCGGCCGGTGATCGATGTCGGTGGCCCCGGGCTCGGCAGCGGCCCGCGCCAGTTCGACCAGCAGATCGACGGCCCGCTGGGCGGCGACCGGCGCGAGCGCCGGATCGACCCCCCGCTCGAAGCGCCGGGACGCCTCGGAGCTCAGCCGGTGCCGACGTGCGGTCCGGGCGACCGTGATCGGGTCGAAGTGGGCCGACTCCAGCACGATGTCGGTGGTCGCCGCGGAGATCTCCGTCGCGGCGCCGCCCATCACCCCGGCCAGCGCGACCGGGCCGGAGTCGTCGGCGATGACCAGGTCCTCGGGGTCGAGAACACGGTCCACCCCGTCGAGGGTGACCAGGCGCTCCCCCGCCCGGGCTCGCCGCACGACGATGGTGCCGGACAGCTTGGCGCGGTCGAAGGCGTGCAGCGGCTGGCCGAGGCCCACCATCACGATGTTGGTCACGTCGACCGGTACGGAGATCGGGCGCATCCCGGCCAGCGAGAGGCGGCGGCCCCAGCTCAGTGGCGTCCGGGCAGCCGGGTCGACGCCGCTGACGGTCCGCGCGACGTACCGGTCGCAGGCGGCGGTGTCCTCCACCCGTACCGGGTAGCCGGCGCCGGCCGGCGGGGTGTCCCCCCGGCCGGGGTCGTCGAAGGGCAGCCCGAAGGCGGTCGCCGCCTCGCGGGCGATGCCCCGCACGGACAGGCCGTAGCCGCGGTCCGGGGTGACGGCGATGTCGAGGACCTCGTCACCGACATCCAGCAGCTCGTTGACGTCCGCCCCGATCGGGGTGTCCGGCGGCAGCACGAGGATGCCGCCGTGGTCGTCGCCCAGCCCGAGCTCGCGCGCCGAGCAGATCATCCCCTCGCTGAGGTGACCGTACGTCCTGCGTGCAGTGATCTCGAACCCACCGGGCAGCACGGCGCCGGGCAGTGCCACCGGCACCCTGTCGCCGACCTCGAAGTTGAACGCGCCGCAGATGACTCCGCGGACCCCGGGCACCGCCGCCGCGCCGCCGGCCGCGGGGTCGTCGAGCTCGGCGACCCGGACCTGGCACCAGCGGACGTCCTTCTTCTTCGTCGTGACGATCTCGATGGCCACGACCTCACCGACCACCACGCCCGCCAGATCGGAGCCGACGGTCTCCAGGCCCTCGACCTCGAAACCGGCCCGGATCAGCGCCTCGGCGACGGCCTTCGCCGGCGGCAGCGGCCCCACGACCTCACGCAGCCATGACATCACGATGCGCACCGGGTCAGCCCTCGCTTCCGAACGGCAGGCCGAACCGGACGTCGCCGTCGACGAAGTCCCGGATCTCCCGCACGTCATGCCTGGTCATCGCGGCACGTTCCAGGCCCATCCCGAAGGCGAAGCCGCTGTAGCGGTCGGGGTCGACCCCGCAGGCCCGCAGCACGTTCGGGTCGACCATGCCGCAGCCGCCGGCCTCGATCCAGCCCTCGTCGGAGCAGACCCGGCAGGGCTGGCGGCCGGCGTCGCCATGGCAGGCGAAGCACTGGACGTCGAGCTCCGCGGACGGCTCGGTGAAGGGGAAGAACGACGGCCGCAGCCGGGTCGACAGGCCCGAGCCGAAGAGCGCCCGGGCGAACACCTCCAGGGTGCCGCGCAGGTCGGCCATGGTGATGCCCTCGTCGACGGCCAGGCACTCGAGCTGCCCGAACACCGGGGAGTGCGTCGCGTCGATCGTGTCGTTGCGGTAGGTACGCCCGGGGCAGACCACGTACACCGGCAGCGGACGTGCCAGCAACGAGCGGATCTGGACCGGCGAGGTGTGCGTGCGCAGCAGCCGACCCGACCCCTCCGGCGCGACGTACAGCGTGTCGTGCTCGCTGCGGGCGGGATGGTCCGGCGCCATGTTGAGCGCCTCGAAGTTGAACCAGTCGTGCTCGACCTCAGGGCCTTCGGCGACCTCGTAGCCCATGGCCACGAAGACGTCGGTGAGCCGGTCGGAGAGCAGCGTCAGCGGGTGTCGCGCGCCGCGGCGGCGCCGGTCCACGGGCAGGGTGACGTCCACCCGCTCGGCGATGAGGATCTCGGCGTCACGACGCTCGGTGAGCTCCGCGAGCCGGGCCTCGTAGGCGGCACGAACCGTGCCGGTCGCGGCGTTGTGCGCCCGACCGGCCTGCGCGCGGTGCTCGCGCGGGAGCGAGCCCAGCTCGCGGCGGGCAAGCGCCAGCGGCGCGGACTGGCCGTCCACGTTCGCGGTGCGCACCGCGGCCAGCGCGTCCAGGCTGTCCGCCGCGGCGATCGCGGCAAGCGCCGCGGCCACGTCACGATCCAGCCGGTCCGGTTCCAGGGCACCGAGATCCACGGGATCAGCGGTCTCGTTGGGGGCGGGCACGATGATCATCCTCATCGGTGGGCGGGCGGGCCGGCATGGCCCGCCCGAACGGTTGGGTCGGTTCTCCCGGGGCGCCCGCCGGTGATGCGTCGCGTGGTCTCAGCCGCACGTGGCCGCAGCCAGACGTGGTCTCAGCCGAACACGGGCCCACCGGCGGGCAGGAAAAATCGGAACTCCGCGCCGCCGTGCGGTGCTCTTCCGACCGAAATCGTGCCGCCGTGCGACTCGATGAGCGCCTTGGCGATGTAGAGGCCGAGACCCGTGCCGTTGCCGCGGCTCGCGCCGCGCCAGAACTTGGCGAACACCCGGATGGCGTTGGCCTCCGGAACTCCCTCGCCCTCGTCGGTGACCGTCACCTCGGCGCCTGTCGGCGTCCCGCTCAGCACGACGGTCACAGTACCCGCGCCGTGGCGCAGCGCGTTGTCGATGAGGTTGTGGAGGACCTGATCGATCTTGTCGGGATCGACCCACATCTCGGGCAGCTCGCCCTCCATGCGGACGTCGAACCGCTCCGCCGCGGCCGAGCCGGCTGCGATCTTTCCCTCGACGACACGCCGGACGGCCGCCCGCATGTCGACGATCTGCTTGCGGATCTGCACCCGGCCGGCGTCGATGCGGGAGACGTCCAACAGTTCGGTGAGCAGCCGGGTGACCCGGTCCGCGTCGGTGTTGACGGTGTTGAGCATGAGCTTCTTCTGCTCGTCGGTGAACCGGTCCCACCGGGCGAGCAGCGTGGCGGTGAACCCCTTCACGCTGGTCAGCGGTGAGCGAAGCTCATGGGCGACCGTGGCGATGAGATCCGCCCGGTTGCGTTCGATCCGCTCCCTGCTCACCGTGTCCCGCAGGCAGACCGCGACCCGGACGAGAACGCCCTCGGCCCGGGTGAAACGGGCGGTGACGTTGAAGTCGTGATCGGCGACGGGACCGGCGTAGGTCAGCCGGCGCTCGGGCTGCCCGGTCACCCGCGGCAGCTCGCGACTCGGCCGTGAGCACTCCCACCAGTCGTTGCCCCGCTCGTCGAGCAGAGGCATGACCTCGGTGACGTGCCGCCCCACCGCCTGCCCGGCGGCCAGCCCCGTCACCTTCGACGCGGCGAGATTGAACATCTCCACGGTGCCGGTGGCGTCGGTGACGACGACCGGGTCGGGCAGCAGGTCGAGGGTGGCCGGAGAAAGCACGTCCACCGACTCCTCCGTGGTCTCGGACTCACCGGTTCCGGGTGCGCCGTGCGCCCCGGTCGCGCCGTCGTTCTCAGGTATGCCGTCGTGGTCAGGTGTGCCGTGGTGGTCAGGTGTGCCGTGGTGCACGGTGACGCCGTCCTGCCCGGCAGGGCGCTCGCTCCCCGGGCCGCCGTGCCCCTGAGTCGCCTCGTGCTCCGGAGTCACCGAGTGGCCCGGGGCCGCCACGGGCTCCGGTACCGGATGCCCGGGGACAGCGTGCCCAGGTGTGGACGCGACGATGCGCGTCAATGCGCCCCACCTCCCCTGACACCGGACGTCGCGGACCCCACAACCCGCTGCGCCCGCGCTGACGCATACAGGCACAGTGCCGACGCAACCGCAAGATTCAGTGACTCGGCCTGACCGTACACCGGCACCCGCACCGCCGTGTCCGCGGACGCCACCGTCCGCGCCGTGAGGCCCCGGGCCTCGTTACCGAAGATCCAGGCCGTCGGCACCGCGAGAATGCCCTCGGACGCCAGGTCGTCGAGATCGCGGGCCGCACGGCCGGACGTGGCGAGGACCCGGCACCCGGCCTCGCGCACCGCCGCCACGGCCGCGAGCGCGTCCTCGGCCACCACCACCGGCAGATGGAAGATGCTGCCGGCCGAGGCCCGGACGCACTTGCCGCCGAACGGGTCGACACTGTCTCCGACGAAGACCACGGCGTCGGCACCGGCCGCGTCCGCCGAGCGGATCACCGTGCCGGCGTTCCCCGGGTCGTTCGCACCCTCGCAGATCGCGACCAGCCGGGGCCTGCCCAGATCGGCGAGCCGGTGCCCGGGAAGCTCGGCGACACCGACCAGCCCCTGCGGCGTCACCGTCTCCGACAACGCCGCCGCCGCCGCGTCCGTCACGAGACGGACCGGGACATCCGTCCCGGCGATCAGCTCCGCGTGCCGCACGGCCGCCGACTCACCGACGAACAGTTCCACCAGGGCGCCGGCGACCAGTGCCGCGGTGACCGCCTGGGCGCCCTCGACGAGGAACAGGCCCTCGTCGCGGCGTGCCGCCACGCGCCGTAGCCGGCGGGCGGCGGCGACCCGGGCGGAGCGGATGCCATCCGGCTGTCCGGGAGAGGCTGCCGCGGGCCGGACACCCGTGCCGCCGGGGCGCCGGCCGGCAGCGGATGCCGGCCGGCCCGCGGAGTGGCCCTGCGGACGGCGTGACGTCACCGGCCGGCGCCAGAGACTCTCAGGCCGCCGAGGTCTCGGCCGCCGCCGGCAGCGCGGCGCGCGCGACCTCGACGAGAGCCGCGAAGGCGGCCGCGTCGTTGACGGCGAGATCGGCGAGGATCTTGCGGTCGACCTCGACCCCGGCCAGGCGCAGGCCCTGGACGAACCGGTTGTAGGTCATGCCGTTCGCCCGGGCGGCGGCATTGATCCGAGTGATCCACAGCTGCCGGAAGTCGCCCTTGCGCGCGCGACGGTCCCGGTAGGAGTAGGTCATCGAATGGAGCATCTGCTCCTTGGCCTTGCGGTACAGCCGGGACCGCTGACCCCGGTAGCCGCTGGCGGCCTCGAGGACCTCGCGGCGCTTCTTCTGGGCGTTGACCGCCCGCTTCACGCGTGCCATGAGGGCACCTGTCTCCTTCGTTCGTTAGCCTCCGGCCCGCGCACCGCCCAGGACGGCTGCCGGGCCGGAGCTGTCAGCGGGACAGCAGGCGCTTGATGCGCCGATCGTCCGCGGAGCTCACCACGACCTCGTCGTACAGCCGCCGGGTGCGCCGGCTCGACTTGTGCTCGAGCAGGTGGGCACGGTTGGCGCGCCTGCGCATCACCTTGCCGGTCCCGGTGACGCGGAACCGCTTCCCGGTCCCGGTGTGGCTCTTCATCTTGGGCATGATCGTGTCCCTGTGGTGAGTGCGGGTGCGCGCCTGGGCGCGCCTGTTCCAGGTACCCGTACCGCTGGGTACCTGTGCCGCCGGACACGTCGTTCGACGTGTCCGGCGCCGTGGCCTAGACCTGGGCAGGCTCCGGCAGCCGTTGCGGCTTGGCCCCCTTGTGCGGGGCCATGACCATTGTCATGTTCCGCCCGTCCTGCTTGGGCTGGGCCTCGACATAGCCGAGATCGGCGACGTCGGTCGACAGCCGCTGCAGCAACCGGATGCCGAGCTCGGGCCGTGACTGCTCACGGCCACGGAACATGATGGTGATCTTGACCTTGTCGCCGGCCTTGAGGAAGCGCACGACGTGACCCTTCTTGGTCTCGTAGTCGTGCGGATCGATCTTCGGTCGGAGTTTCATCTCCTTGATGACCGTCTGGACCTGGTTCTTGCGAGCCTCGCGACGCTTCTGGTCGGACTCGTACTTGAACTTGCCAAAGTCCATCAACTTGCAGACCGGCGGACGGGCGGTCGGCGCCACCTCGACGAGGTCGAGGTCAGCCTCCTGCGCCAAGCGCATGGCCTCGCCGATGGAGACGATGCCGATCTGCTCACCCTCCGCACCGACGAGGCGAACCTCCGGGACGCGGATCCGGTCATTGATACGTGACTCTGTGCTGATGTGCTTTCCTCCGTGGCTCGACGCGCGGGCACGACCTCACCGCAGCGGAGCACCAAGCCCGGGACATCCCAGACTCCCGGCCGACATGCCGTGGGAACGGCTCGGCCGACCGGCGACCCGGCTACCGCACGCCAACCGCCTGGGCTGGCGACCGGCCGGATCTACTCCGACGGCGGTAACGGGTGGAGGGCGAACCCCCGCTTTGACCTGGTGACCGGCCCGAACGCCGCTCGGGCCCGATGCCCCGAAAGGGACATACCGTACCCGAGAACGCCGTTACGACCTGCCACCAGGTGGTCTGCAGCCCAGCGTAGCAGAGCTCCGTGGAAGGGACGATCAACAGCGCCGGTCGGGCCCGCGCCAGGCGGCACGTCGGCCCGGCCCGGCGCGGTGCCACGGCCGGCGTTCACCCGCCTGCCCGGCGGGCAGACGCACCGGGACTGCACCCGCGACAAGCCCATGAACAGTCGCGACGCCGGGCACACCCCCACCGCCAGAGACCACACGCGACTACTACCGCGGCCCCGGCCGCCGCAGTGCGAAGCGTCGCGGCGGCCGGACACCCCGCCCCAGATGCGCCCGTACCGCCGGCACCTCGGTGGGGTCGACGACGAGCACCGCGGCCGCCATCTCCTCGGAACCCTGACCGTCATCGGCCCCGGCTACCGCCCCGCGAACGACGGGCGCCTCGATCACCAGACGCAACCGCCGCACGATCTCCGCGGTCGCCTCGTCGACGCCGTCCATCGTGTCGACCCCGCCCACCGCGCCGTCCACCGCGCCCGCCGCGGCACTGCTCGCGGCACCTGCGGCCGTGCCGCTCACCGCCACGGCGAGCACCGGGCGTGCCGCCTGTTCCCGCCCGGCCGGCGGCGCGAGTTCCGCCGGCCAGACCTCTGTGGCCGCCGGCAGGCCGGCCAGCGCCGCCCGGATCCGCCGCCGCCCGCGGGCACCCAGCGGCACGGGGCGGGGACGGAGCAGGCCACCACCCGTGTCGTCCGCGACGACCACCTCGTCCAGGCCGTCCGCTCCGGCCATCGCCACCGCCCCGGTCGCACCTCGGCCACGGGCGGCTCCGACACTGTCCGTCGCGGAGGAGGAGATCCACATCCCCTCGCCACGCCCGAACGGCCGCGGGATCCGGTAGCCGGCACCCCCGGAGCCCTCCCCGGCGGTCGGGCGGACATCCAGCGTGACCGGAGCTGGCCCACCCAGGTCGATCACCACCGCCGCCAGGCCCATCCGGACGGCTTCCGCGCACGCGTCCGGCAACGTCACCGCGACCGGGCGCACGGACGGGCGCCAGGCGGCCATCACATCCACCGCACTGAAGACAGGCAGCGCCCCGGAGCCGGATGGTGTACGCAGGGTTACCAGAACCATGTCGCTCTGCTTGTCCGCGCCGGTCACCACATCGGTCGCCAACGACCGCGCCTCGACGCCGACGAAAACCCGCGCACCCGGCAGCGCCGCGGTGAGCGCCGATCGGTCACCCGAGCGCAGCGCCGCCAGCAGAGCGGAGTCGGCGCGGCCGTCATCACCCTGCCCGGGTGGCGTCAGCAGGTCAGGAGACATCGCATCGACTGTAGTGCCTTCCGGTCAGGGCCTCGCACGACGTCCGTCACCCGTCGGGGGGATCCACCGCGACCGCCAGTTCCTCGAAGGCCGCGCGGGTTCGACGGCGAAGACGCTGCCAGTCAAGGGCTCGGCCGTCGGTGAGCCCGGGGTCGAACGGGACGGTCACCGTATGGCGGACCCGCGCGGCAACATCGTCCAGCCGCTGCCGGGCTGTCCGGGTGAGCCGGGTCGGGTAGGTCTCCACCACCGCCAGCACCGCGGAGGCCTGCAGGTCGGCGCGCCCGGCCGCGGCCAGCGCGGTGAGGGCGTGGTCCGCCGCCGCCAGGTCGGCCTCCCCGGCACGGCTCGCCAGAACGACCAGGTCACTGCGGGCGAGCAGGGTTGCGGGTACCGGCTGGCTCCACCCGGGCGGGCCGTCCGCGATCACGACTCGGAACCAGCGGGCGAGCAGGCCGAGCGCCGCCGCCAGCTCCTCCCCGGTCAGGCCCGGAGCGGCGAGGTCGTGCACCCCGCCGAGCACCTCCAGCCCGCCAGGACCGTCGGCGCTCAGATAGCGCCGCACATCGGTCAGCGACTCCACCGGTGGCCGGGCGGTCACCAGCTCACGGACCCCGCTCCCCCGCGCCCGCAGTCCGACCCGCTGGGTCAGCATCCCGTACTGGTCCGGGCAGGCGTCGACGGCGGCGACCCGCGCCTGACCGCGCGCCACCAGCGCCAGGCCGAGGCCCGCGGCCACCGTCGTGCGGCCGCCACCCCCGCCGAAGCCTCCCACCAGCACGCGGCGGGCGGGCGCCACGTCACTGCGGGCGACGGGGAGCGCCGCCGGAGCGGGCACCGGCAGCCGGCCGGGCACCGCCACAGCCGACGGCCCGGGAGCCGTGACCGGCCCGACCAGCTCGGCCGGCCCCGCCGGCCCCGCCGGCACGGTCGGCACGGTCGGAGTCGGGGAGGTCGAACCTGTCGGGACGGCCGCATAGCCCGTGGTCGGGGCGCCCGCGGGCAACGCTGGCGGTCGAGCCGCGGGCGATGGGTGGGTTGGCAGCGACCCGAACGAGACGCTGTGCTCCCAGCCGGAAGCCGAGGCCGGGTCCGGTCCTGGCCCTGGGCCCAGGGCCGGTGCCGCGTTCGGGTTCGGGTTCGGCGCCGGAACGTCGGGTACCCACCCACCGCCCCGGCGCGGGTCCGGCCCGGAGGCGCCAGGCGGCACGTCCGCCACCTGCGGCCGGGCAGGCGCGGCAGGTGCCGGAGCGACGGGCGCCGGAGCGACGGGCGCGGGCGAGACCGGCGCAGCGGGTCGCCGGGAAGCAGGCGGCGGCGCTGGCGGGCGCGCCGGCCCGGCAGGCGCCGAGGAGGGCGCTGAAGGCGGTGGAACGGGCGGGACGCCGGGCACTGGGGCGCGGGCGGGGCCGGGAGCAGAGACGGGGGCGGTGTTGCGGCGCACGGCCGGCGGGCCCGGTGGCGAATCCCCGCGGGTCGCGGGTTCGGGCCGCTGTGCGCGGGGGCGGCTGCGGGCCTGGCGGCGGCTGACCGTGGCGCGACCGGGCTGGGTCTCCTGACTCATCCGCATCCCCAGCAGCGAGACCGGGCGGGCATCGCCCTCGGCGTCGGCTTCCGGACCGGGGCCGTCGCCCGTGTCCGGCTCCCCCGGCCCCGATCCGGATTCCGCGTCGTAGCGCTCCCAGGCCGCGGCCCCGGGATCGGACCGTTCGGAGCCGGAGCCGGAGCCGCGGGAGGACACCCCGGCGGCCCCGTCACGTTCAGATCCGTGGCCCGTCACCTGCATGTGCCCACCCCATGTGTCGACCGTCGAAAGATCGGCACGCCGGTGGATCCCCCCGTCCACCGCCGGCCGGCCTGTCGCACCGGAACCTCGCATGAGGTGACGCGGGCTCGGTGGGCCCCCCTCGACCCACCACCGCGACCACCGTGCGGCCACCGTACGCCCCGACCGGCGCCCACCTGCGCGGACCCCGCACCGCGCGAGGTCACCGATACGGTTCGAAACCACACTCTCGCGGATGGTACGGCGTCACAAGTACGCCAGGCCGGCAGAACTGTGACCACGGTGTTACAGCCACACCCGGCCCACCGGTGGGCCACATCCGGACTGCCGGCCTGGCGGTCGCGGTCGGACAGAACCTGGTCAGGCGAAGCCGGCCGTGGTGCGCGCGGCGAGGCCGCGCAGGACGACGGCTGTGTCCAGAGCGGCCAGGGTGGCCTCGCGCCCCTTGTCCTCCGCCGAACCGGGCAGACCGGCCCGGTCCCTGGCCTGCTCCACCGTGTCGCAGGTCAGCAGCCCGAAACCGATCGGCACACCGGAGTCGAGAGTGACCCTCGCCAGGCCGTCGGTCACGAACCTGCAGACGTAGTCGAAGTGCGGCGTGCCACCGCGGATCACCGCGCCGAGCGCGACCACCGCGTCGTGGCGGGACGCCAGCGCGGCGGCCACCACCGGCAGCTCGATGGCACCCGACACCCGGACCACGGTGGGCGCGTGCGGCACCCCGGCGTCCTTGGCCGCACGCAGCGCGCCTCCGAGCAGCGAGTCGGTGATCTCCGCGTGCCACCGGGTGGCGACGATCGCCAGGGTGAGGCCACCGGCGTCGGGAAGCTCCTCCGCCGGCGCGCCCGCCCCGCTCATCGGGCCTCCTCGCAGGCCCGGTCGTCGGCGCGGTCCGCACGATCCGCCCTGCCGGCACCGGCACCGGCACCGGTCACGGACCAGGGCCGAGCCTCAAGGGCGCCGTTCCCGTGCGGATCTCCCCCGACGGCCAGCGGAAGACCCGGCAGGTCGTGGCCCATCCGGTCGCGCTTGGTGGTCAGGTAGCGCAGGTTCTCCGGCGTGTGCGCCACCGGCAGGCCGACCAGCCCCACCACACGCAGGCCGTACAGCTCCAGCCCGGCCCGCTTGGTCGGGTTGTTGGAGAGCAGCCGCAGCCCGTGGACACCGAGGTCCAGCAGGATCTGGGCGCCGGTGACGTAGTCCCGGGCGTCGGCTGGCAGTCCGAGGGCGAGGTTCGCGTCGACGGTGTCGTGGCCGGCGTCCTGCAGCTGGTAGGCGCGCAGCTTGTCCAGCAGGCCGATGCCGCGTCCCTCGTGGCCCCGCACGTACAGCACGACACCGCGGTCCTCGGCCGCGACCGCGCGCAGCGCCGCGTCGAGCTGGTTGCCGCAGTCGCAGCGCCGGGAACCGAAGACATCCCCGGTGAGGCACTCGCTGTGCACCCGCACCAGGACGTCCTCGCCGTCGCCGACCTCACCCCGGACCAGGGCGATGTGCTCGACACCGTCGAAGGTGTCCCGGTACCCCACCGCGCGGAACACGCCGTGCCGGGTCGGGATCTGGGCCTCCGCCATCCGCTCGATGCGTGGCTCCGTCCGGCGGCGGTAGGCGACGAGGTCGGCGATCGAGATGAGTGCCAGGTCGTGCTCCTGGGCGAAGACCGTCAGCTCCGGCAGGCGGGCCATCGTGCCGTCCTCGTTGACGATCTCGCAGATCGCCCCCACCGGGCGCAGACCGGCCAGCCGGGCGATGTCCACCGCGGCCTCGGTGTGGCCGGGCCGGCGCAGGACTCCGCCCTCCCGCGCGCGCAGCGGGAAGACGTGGCCGGGACGGGTGAGGTCACCGGGCTCGGTGGCCGGGTCGGCCAGCAGCCGGATCGTGCGCGCCCGGTCGGCCGCGGAGATGCCGGTGGAGACGCCGGTCCGGGCATCCACCGAGACGGTGAACGCGGTGCGCATCCGGTCGGTGTTCTGCGGCACCATCTGGTCGAGCTCGAGCCGGTCGACCTCGGCGGGGTCGAGCGGGACGCAGACGACACCGGCCGTGTGCCGGATCATGAACGTGAGCAGCTCCGGCGTCGCGGCCTCGGCCGCGAAGATCAGGTCGCCCTCGTTCTCGCGGTCCTCGTCGTCGACGACGACGATCGGGCGGCCGGCCGCGATCTGGGCGATGGCCTCCTCGATCGTGGCGAACGGTGTCCGCCCGCCATCGGCGGGCTGCAGGGTCGGGTCCTCCTCCGGCCGGCGGGCCTGCGGAGCGTGAGCGGTCGCCGTCACGGAGGTGGCGGTCGGCTGCGAGGTGGCCGCGGAGTCGCCGGCCAGGTATGTGGTCATCAATGTGATCCGTTCAGATCCGCGTGGAGCTTCTCGACGTACTTGGCCAGGACGTCCACCTCGATGTTGACCTTGTCGCCGACCGCGCGGCTCCCCAGCGTGGTGTCGGCCAGGGTGGTCGGAATGAGGCTGACGGTGAAGCTTGCGGGCTCGGCGCCGGCCGCCGGCCGGACGTCCACGACAGTCAGGCTGACGCCGTCGACCGTCACGGAGCCCTTCTCGACGAGATAGCGGTCCAGCCGCGGTGGCAGCGCGATCCGAACCACCTCCCAGTGCTCGGCGGGCGCCCTTTCCAGGACGACGCCGACCCCGTCGACGTGGCCCTGGACCAGATGCCCGCCGAGGCGGTCGGAGAGGCGGACGGGGCGCTCGAGGTTCACCCGGTCACCCACGGCAAGGTCGCCGAGGGAGGACCTGTTCAGCGTTTCGAGCATCACGTCGGCGGTGAACATTCCCGCCGCAGCCGGCGGAGCCGCCGGCGCGTCTCCGGGGCTGTCAGGGGGACGAGCGAAGGAGGTCACGGTGAGACACACCCCGTTGACCGCGACGGAGGCTCCGTACGTCACGTCGTCGAGGACACCTCGACACTCGACGGTCAGCGACGCCGCGTCCTGCCGCGGTTCGATCGCGGTCACCACGCCGAGTTCTTCGACGATGCCGGTGAACATCCGATCCCGCACCTTCCGGTCCCGGCAGCACGTCCAGGACACAGAAGAATCACGCGGGTCCGAGTTGGCACGCTGGCGCCAACCCACGCCGGGACGGCCCAGTCGCACGGTCGACACGGCGGTGCCCCGCGCGCGTCCTCCCATCCGGACTTTCACCGTCGGTCCCGGAATTCCACCAGGTCCACCGGCCACCACGAGGGTGGACGGGTCGCGGACTGTCACCGCCGGCTCGGAGTTTCACCGACCCCGGAGCGCGCGTGCATTTGTCAGTACGCGTTCAAGTGTGGCATACGGACGCTGCGGACGCTCGGGCCGGCGACCGTAATCCTCGTCATTCTCCGGCCCGGACCCGCCTGGGTCAGGGCCTCGGGGACGCCTGCTGGGTCCATGCGGCTCCGCCGGTCAGCCGCGGTGCGGCGGCCACCGCCAGCGCACGCAGCGACTCGACCGCCGCCGCCGGGTCGTCCAGACCGAACACCGCGGTTCCCGCCACGAAGACGTCCACCCCGGCCTCGGCGGACCGCTCGATGGTCTCCCTGTTGACCCCGCCGTCGATCTGGAGCCACAGGTCCAGCCCGCGTTCGTCGATCAGCCGGCGGGCCGCGGCGATCTTCGGCAGGACCTCGTCCATGAAGCTCTGGCCGCCGAAGCCCGGCTCGATGGTCATGAGCAGCAGCAGGTCGAAGCGGTGCAGATCGTCGAGGTAGTGCTCGACCGGCGTCGCCGGCTTCACCGCCAGGCCGGTGCGCGCGCCGGCGGCCCGGATCGCGTCGGTGGTGCGGGCGATGTCATCGACGGCCTCGGCGTGGATTGTCACGTTCGCCGCGCCGCGCTCGGCGAAGCCCGGTGCCCACCGGTCCGGATCGTCGATCATCAGGTGGCAGTCGAGCGGGGTTTCGGTGACCGCGCGCAGCGCGTCCACCGTGTCCGGGGAGAACGCCAGGTTGGGCACGAAGTGGTAGTCCATGACATCGACATGCAGCCAGTCCGCGTGCCCGTCGACGGCACGGGCCGCGTCCGCGATCCGCCCGAAATCGGCGGCGAGCATGCTGGGATAGATCTGCGCGAGTGCCACGTCGCGAGCGTATCCAGGAGCGCCGCGCGCCGTGGCGACGCGGTGAGCCGGAACCCGGCCCGGCAGCCCGGCGACCACTGCTGCTGCCGCCGGGCCCGCGGCCGGTTCAGTCGCTCCGGCGCCGCAGCAGTGCGAGGAACATCGCGTCCGTCCCGTGCAGGTGCGGCCACAGCTGGACGAACGGGCCTTCGGCGGATGTCCCGGCGAGGGCGCCGGCAAGGGCGTCCGAACGTCGGGCGTCGAGGATCGCGATGTCCGCCCGCTGGCGTACCACGGCCGTCACCACCTCGGTCGTCTCCTCAGGATGCGGCGAACAGGTCACATAGGCGACCACGCCGCCCGGCCGCACGAGGTCCAGGGCGGCGACGAGCAGCTGGCGCTGCAGCGGCACCAGGGCCGCGACGTCGGCCGGTGTGCGTCGCCACCGGGCCTCGGGCCGGCGGCGCAGCGCACCGAGACCGGAACAGGGCACATCCACCAGCACCCGGTCGGCCGTGCCGGGCCGGACCGGAGGGAGCCGGCCGTCCGCCCGCACCGTCCACGCGTCGGGAAACCCGGCCAGCGATGCCTCGACCAGGCCGGCCCGGGCCGCCCGCGGCTCGAGCGCGAGCAGCCAGGGGCGCCGCTCCGCTCGCGGCGGCTGCCCGGATTGCGACAGCGACGGCGACGGCTGGTCGGCGGCGAGGGCCCCCGCGAGCAGGGCGGCCTTGCCACCGGGGCCGGCACACAGGTCCACCGTCAGCCCGGTGGGCCGGCCGACGGTCGGGACTGCCGCGAGTGCCAGGGCGACCAGCTGGCTGCCCTCGTCCTGCACGGCCGCCTCGCCCGCCCGGACCGCCGGCAGCGTGCCGGGATCGCCGCCGTCCAGATAGACGGCATACGGGGAGAACACACTGCGGCGCGCCCGCAGGCCGACCGCCGCCGCCTGCTCGACGAGTTCGTCGGCGCTGATCCGGCCCGGCCGGGCGACCAGGTGGACGGTCGGCCTGGTGTCGTTCGCCACCAGCGCCGCCCGCGCGGCCGCCGTGTCGCCGCCGAGCGCGTCGAGCACCACGTCGACGATCCAGCGTGGATGCGCGGTGACCACCGTGAGATGGCCGGCCGGGTCGACATTCACATCGGGGGCGGACAGGAGCACGGCAATGTCCCCCGCCGTCTCCTCGACGCGCGCCGCCACCCGCCGGAGCACCGCGTTCGCGAACCGCACGGGACGCTCGCCGCAGGTGGCCCGGACCAGGTCGACGGTGGACGCGACGGCCGCGCGGGCGGGCACCCGCGTCGACAGCAGCTGGTAGGTGCCGAGACGCAGCGCGTCCCGGACCGGGGGATCCACCGTGTCGACCGGTCGGCTGGTCACCGTGCCGAGCACACCGTCCAGGGTGCCCATAGCCCGGAGCGAGCCGTAGGTCAGCTCCGTCGCCAGCCCGCGGTCGCGGGACGAGAGTCGCCGGCCCGCCATCAGCGCGGGCAGCATCAGGTTCGCGTAGGCACCGCGCTCGTCGACCGCGCGCAGCACCTCCCAGGCGAGCAACCGGGCCGGGTCCGCGGCCCCGCCACGGCGGGGGGTCGCCACGCTCACGCGAACGCCTCGTCCGCGGCCGGGCGCAGGCCGCGGATCCAGTCCGCGGCGGCCATCGGGCCCCGGCCCTCCGGCCGGACCTCACCGAGGACCACCGGCCCGGTGCCCGTTCCCACGGCGACGACGCCACGCTCGGGCACCGTTATCCGCCCAGGCGGCAGCGGCACCCCGGCAGAGTCCGCCGGATTGGCCGGATTGGCCGGGCTGGCTGGATTGGCCGGGCTGACCCCGACCCGCACGGGGCCGAGCTTCACCCTCCGGCCGCGCAACGTCGTCCACGCGCCAGGTGCGGGGGTGGCCGCGCGGATCAGCCGGTCGACCGCCGGCGCCGGTGCGGACCAGTCGACGCGGACCTCGTCCACGCTGAGCTTCGGCGCCAGCGTGACGCCGTCGGACAGCTGCGGGCGGGCCTCGACGGTGCCGTCCTCGATGCCGTCCAGCACCGCCACCAGCAGCCGCGCGCCGGCGACCGCCAGCCGGTCGAGCAGATCGCCCGAGGTGTCAGTGGGGCGGACCTGCTCGGTGAGGACCCCGTAGACCGGGCCGGAGTCGAGAGACGGTTCGATCTGGAACACGCTCGCGCCGGTGATGTCATCCCCGGCGAGCACCGCCCGCTGTACCGGCGCCGCTCCCCGGTACGCGGGCAGCAGCGAGAAGTGCAGGTTCACCCAGCCGTGCTTCGGGATGTCGAGGGCCGACGGGGGCAGCAGCGCGCCGAACGCGACGACCGGGCAGCAGTCCGGCGCGATCTCGCCGAGACGGCCCAGAAAGTCGGGATCACCGGCGCGTGCGGGCGCCAGCACCTCGATGCCCTGCTCGGCGGCCAGCTCACGGACCGGCGACGCACGGACGTGCCGGCCCCGGCCCGCGGGCCGGTCGGGCCGGGTCACCACCGCCGCCACCTGGTGGCGTGGGTTGTCCAGCAGGGCGCGCAGGCTCGGGAGGGCGACCTCCGGAGTACCCGCGAAGACAAGACGCATGAATGCAGCAGCTCCTCAGCGCCGGTCCCGGCCCGGATCCGCCGCTGCCGATCCGATCGTTCCGACCATCATCACGATCATCGAACTGGCGGCCGACCCGAGTGTGGAGCCGACAGCCGTGCCCACCACCGAACCACCCGCCATCGCCGCCAGGAGAGCCAGAGCGACGATCTTGTTGTTCCGGCTCAGCGCCCTCGGCCGAACAGAGGGTGCGGCGAGACCTTCACCGTCGGCTTCGGCTCGTTCGCCCACTCCGCCTCGCGGATCGCCTTCATCGCCGCCCGCTTCGTCTCCTTGTCGAGGCGATCGATGAAGAGGATCCCGTCGAGGTGATCGGTCTCGTGTTGCAGGCACCGGGACAGGATGCCACTGCCCTCCACTGTGACCGGGTCACCGTGGGCGTTCTGGCCGACAGCCAGCACCCGCTCCGGGCGGCGCAGCTCGAACGCCAGACCGGGGAGGGACAGACATCCCTCCTCTCCGTCCATCATGTCCTCGCTGAACGGCCCCAGCACCGGATTGATCAGGTGGCCCACCTCGTCGGAGTCGTCCAGGTAGGTGAAGACACGCAGGGAAACCCCGAGCTGGGGTGCGGCCAGCCCGACACCACCCGCTTCGCGCATGGTGTCAGCGAGGTCGTCGACGAGGCGGCGCAGCTCCCGGTCGAAGGTCGCCACCGGGTCGGCGACCGTGCGCAGCACCGGATCCCCCAAGAGGCGGATGTCACGGACAGACACGGCCACTCCCAGAATGTCGTCACCTGCCCTACACGGGCCCGGCGAGATCGGATGCGCCCATGCTACGGCGCGGCGCGCGATGCGGAACCCTGCCAGCACGGCTGCCGGATCAGCCGATCGCCAGCGGGTCGAGCTGAACCCGTACCCGGCCGGCGCGGCGGGCATCCAGCGCGCCCCGCGCAGCACGCAGTGCGTGGGCCAGCTCGGCGCCCTGCTGCCGCCGGACCCGGATGATCAGACGCTCCGGTTCCTGCTCCTCCGCACCGATCCCGGCTCCCGAACTGCTCCGCGCCGCCCGCGTGCGGCCGCCCGCCGCCCCCTCACCGCCCGCCGCCCCCTCACCGGCGGGCACCCGCTCGCGGACGGACGGGCGGGCGGGGGCCGGCACCGGGCCGAGCACCTCGGCCCCCGCGGGCAGGGTCACGACCGCGAGCAGGTCGTCGAGCGCCGCAGGGGTTCCCTCCACGGCCGCAACCCGGCTGGCGGGCGGGAAGCCGAGCTCGGCCCGCTCGTCCGCCTCCCGCCCGACGAACAGCGCGGGATCCCAACGGACCAGAGCCTGGACCGGCCCGAGCCCGATGTCGGCCGCCACCACCACCCGCCCGCCGGCCGGCCCGGGCCGGGCGAGCGCGGCCGCGGCCAGCCAGCGGCGCAGGGTCTCCTCGCCAGCCCGCAGGTCGGGTCGACCCAGCAGCGCCCATCCGTCGAGAAGCAGCACTGCCCCGTACCCTCCGTCGGCGACCGGCTCGGCACCAGGCGTCGAGATGACGAGCGCGGGCTCGGCGGGGACCGTGGCCAGCACGGCGTCCCGCCCGGAGGTCCGCACGGGCACTCCGGGGAAGGCCCGGCCCAGCTCCTCGGCCGTCCGGCGATCACCGGTCACGGACGCCCGCAGCTGGTTGCCGCCGCAGGTGGCGCAGTGCCAGCCGGTCGTCTCGCCCCCGCCCCGACCGGGGCCGTCCACCGGGCGGGGCACCGGTCGGCCGCACCAACGGCAGGCCAGCGCCGCCGCGGCCGAGGTGCGACCGAGCGGCCCGGAGCAGGCACGGCAACGCGCCGGACGACGGCACCGGGCGCAGGCGATCGACGGGTGGTAACCCCGCCGGGGCACCTGGACCAGCACCGGCTCACCGGCCGCCAGGGCGGCCCGCGCGGCGCGGACCGCGAGCGAGGGCAGCCGTGCCGCTCTGGCGGCCGGATCGATCGATGCCTCGAAGTCGGAACCGACCGGCTCCACCCGCGGCGCGAGCCCACGCACAGCCTCCCGGGTGGGGGCGAGACGGCCGGCCCACCCGACCCGGGCGAGCGCCTCCGCCTCCACCGACGGCGAGAACCCACCGATCAGGACGGCGCAGCGCTCCGCCTGGGCCCGCAGGACCGCGACGTCGCGGGTGTGCGGGTAGGGCGCCCTCGGCTCCGCGTGCAGATCGTCACCGTCGTCCCACACCACCACGAGCCCGAGCCTCTCGACGGGGGCGAAGACGGCCGCCCGCGTGCCCACCACCACCGGGGCCTGACCGCGGCGGACAGCGAGGAACCGCCGGTACCGCTCCTCGGGGCCGAGATCGGCCCGCAGAAGCAGGGGCGGCGTCACCCGGCCGGCCGGGACGGACGTCAGGGCCGCGCCGACCCGGTCCACATCCCGGTGGTCGGGCACCACCACGAGCGCGCCTCGGCCCGACGCCCTCGCCGCCGCGACGGCGCGAGCGATCATCGCTGGCCAGGACGGGCCGGGGGGCGCCCACCAGACCGCACGAGGCGCCCCGCCCCCGGCGAGCGCGGTCAGGAAGGCGGGCCCGTCAGCGCAGGTCGACCAGACCCCGGCGCTCTGATCGGCCGGGTCACCCCCGTCAGCCCGGTCCGGCTGGCCGGGCTCGCCCTCCTCGGTGGGGGGCCCGCCCCCGGGCCCGGACCGCGCAGTGGGCTCGGCGTCTCCGCCCCTGCCCGGCGGCGCCGCCTCGGCGCGGGCGTGGCGCGGCGGGATCGCCAGGCGCAGCACGTCGGCCATGGTTCCGGCATAACGGTCGGCCACGGCGCGGGCCAGCCGCGCGACCGGCTCGGAGAGGACCGACTCGCCGGACACCGCCCGTGCCAGCGGAGCGAGGCGCCCGTCATGATCCGAACTCACGGCCCGTTCCAGCACGATGCCGTCCACCAGGCGACCGGCGAACCGGACCCGGACCCGCGAGCCGGCGACGACATCGGCGGCCATGCCGGCCGGCACCAGGTAGTCGAACAGCCGGTCGAGATGGACGAGAGGGGTGTCGATCACGACCCGGGCGACCGGAAGCTCGTCCGCCATGACCACGGCGCCTGGTCGGCGGGTGCCGGCCGCCCGCGTGCGCCCACCGCGCCCGGGCTTCGCGGCCTCGCCGGTTCCGCTGCTTCCGGTTCCGCTGCTTCCGGTTCCGCTGCTTCCGGCGCCGATGCCGACGCTGTCGTCGTCGAGGCCCGGGATCACCGTGCTCCCGTCGTCCATGCCGCATTCGTACCAGCCGCCGCCGTCCGTTCCGCCGCACGGTGGCGCCCCGCCCCGCAGCGGATCACCGAACGGCCACGGAGCATCGCCGGCCGGCTCCATCCGACGTCACAACGACAGCGGTCGCACTGCCATCCCGGACAGGATGCGAGGCGTCTCGTGTGCTGTCCGGGACGACAGTGCGACCGCTGGTGTGTCACTCCCCCCCGGGGCTGGCTCGACGGCTGGCCCCGGGGATGTGCGGCAGGCGCCGCCGGGCTCAGCCCCGGACAGCCGCCGCGAGGGAATCCGCGCGGGAGGTGGACTCCCAGGTGAAGTCGAGCTCGGGACGGCCGAAGTGACCGTACGCCGCGGTCTGCGCGTAGATCGGGCGCAGCAGGTCGAGGTCGCGCACGATCGCGGCCGGGCGGAGGTCGAAGACCTGGGTCACGGCGTCCTGGATCTGGGCGTCGGGCACCGTGCCCGTCCCGAAGGTCTCCACGAAGAGGCCCACCGGGTGCGCCTTCCCGATCGCGTAGGCGACCTGCACCTCACACCGGCTGGCCAGGCCAGCAGCCACGACGTTCTTCGCGACCCAGCGCATCGCGTAGGCCGCCGAGCGGTCGACCTTGGACGGGTCCTTGCCGGAGAAGGCGCCGCCGCCGTGCCGGGCGTAGCCGCCGTACGTGTCGACGATGATCTTGCGCCCGGTGAGGCCGGCGTCACCCATCGGGCCGCCGATCTCGAACCGGCCGGTCGGGTTCACCAGCAGGCGGCGACCCTCGGTGGAGATCTCGAGCAGGGCCAGCTCGGGCTCGACGACGTACTCGGCCACGTCGGGCGCAAGCAGCGTGTCGAGGTCGATGTCGGCCGCGTGCTGCGAGGAGACCACGACGGTGTCGAGCCGGACCGGCTTGCCGTCGTCGTACTCGATGGTGACCTGGGTCTTGCCGTCCGGCCGCAGGTAGCCGACCTGCCCGTCCTTGCGGACGGCGGAGAGCCGGCGGGCGAGGCGGTGCGCCAGCGCGATCGGCAGCGGCATCAGTTCGGGGGTCTCGTCACAGGCGAAACCGAACATCAGGCCCTGGTCACCGGCGCCCTGGCGGTCGAGGTCGTCCTCGGTGCCCTCGACGCGGGCCTCGTGCGCCGTGTCGACACCCTGGGCGATGTCGGGCGACTGAGCGCCGATGGAGACGCTCACGCCGCAGGAGGCGCCGTCGAAGCCCTTCTTCGACGAGTCGTAGCCGATCTCCAGGACCCGCTCCCGGACCACCGAGGCGATGTCGACGTAGGTCTTGGTGGTCACCTCACCGGCGACGTGTACCTGACCGGTCGTGATCAGTGTCTCCACGGCGACCCGGCTCTTCGGGTCGTCCTTGAGCATCGCATCGAGAATGGAATCGCTGATCTGGTCAGCGATCTTGTCCGGGTGCCCCTCCGTGACGGACTCGGACGTGAAAAGGCGCGTCGCCACTGGACTACCCCCTGGGAGATCAGGACTGATACCGACGCAGTTTACCGAGCCTCACTCAGTGGGCGATGCACCGCCCGGACCACGCATTCGGCCGGACGCCGCGAGGAGGCCGGCCACCCGGTCGAGTACCTGATGCGCGAGGAGATCCTTGCTCGTCAGCGGAATCTCGGTGGAGTCACCCGCCCGGTCGAGGAGCACCGCGCTGTTCTGCTCCACCTCGAACCCGAGCCCGGCACCCACCTGGTTGACCACCAGCAGATCCACCGGCTTGCGGGCCAGCTTCGCCCGGGCCAGGTCCAGCACCCCGGCGTCGGGGCCGCCGGTCTCGGCGGCGAAGCCCACCAGCACCTGGCCGGGCCGACGGCTTCCGACGAGCTCGGCGAGAACATCGGGATTCCTGGTCAGCGGAATGCTCTCCGGGGCACCGGACTCTTTTTTGATCTTGTACTGATGTTCCGTCTCCGGCCGGAAGTCCGCCACCGCCGCCGCCATGATCACCACGTCGGCGGCGGGAGCCCGCTCGTGCACGGCGGCCCGGAGCTGGGCGGCGGAACCCACCCGCAGGACGGCCGCGCCGGCGACGTCCGGGAGCGCGACGTTGGCCGCGACGAGGGTGACCGCGGCCCCGCGGGCCACGGCGGCTCGAGCCAGCGCGTAGCCCTGCCGCCCGCTGGACGCGTTACCCAGAAAGCGGACCGGGTCGAGGTACTCGCGGGTACCGCCCGCGGTGACCAACACCTGCCGGCCGGTGAGATCCGGCCGTACTCCATCGCTCCCCCGGGCCAGCACCGCCCGTGCGACCGCCGCGATCTCGACGGGTTCGGGCAGCCGGCCCGGGCCGGAGTCGGCGCCGGTGAGCCGGCCGACGGCCGGCTCCACGACGATCGCGCCCCGCTCCCGCAGCAGCGCGACGTTCGCCCGGGTCGCCGGGTGCAGCCACATCTCGGTGTGCATGGCCGGCGCGAAGACCACCGGGCAGGTGGCGGTGAGCAGGGTGCCGGTGAGCAGATCGTCGGCGCGGCCGGCAGCGGCCCGGGCCATCAGGTCCGCGGTGGCCGGCACGACCAGGACGAGGTCGGCCTCCCGGCCGACCCGGACGTGGGCCACATCCTCCGCGTCGGTGAACAGGTCGGTGGCCACCGGCTGACCCGACAGTGCCGCCCAGGTCACCTCGCCGACGAACCGCAGTGCAGCCGCGGTCGGCACGACCCGGACCTGGTGGCCGGTCTCGGTGAGCTGCCGCAGGACCTCGACGGCCTTGTACGAGGCGATGCCCCCCGACACCCCGAGGACGACCCGGGGCCGACGGGCGGGCTCGGCCGACGGTGGCCCCTGCGCCACCGGTGACGCTGCCGGCCGTGGTGCTGTGAGTGCTGGTGCTGTGGGTGCTGATGCTGCGGGCCGTGGTGCTGCCGGGCCCGGGCCGCTCACGTCGTCACCCATCGAGGGCAACCGCCCGCGCCCCGGCAGCCCCGGCATCACGCGTCACGCGAAACACCCGCGGGCCGGCCGGCTCAGGAGACCGGGGGCAGCGGATCGGTGATGGTCTCGTGGGTGAGGAGACCGGAGTTGATCTCGCGGAGCGCGATCGACAGCGGCTTCTCCTGGGCGCTCGTCGTCTCGACCAGCGGGCCGACGTACTCCAGGAGGCCCTCGCCCAGCTGGGAGTAGTAGGCGTTGATCTGGCGCGCCCGCTTCGCTGCGTAGATCACGAGGCTGTACTTGGAGTCGGTGGCCTCGAGCAGCTCGTCGATCGGCGGGTTGGTGATGCCCTCAGGCTGGGCGACGGTACCGGACACGGTGTCCTTCCGGGGTGGGGCGGTGGCGCGGCGCCGGCCGCGCCATGAACAGCCCGTACCGATGGCACGGGCCGGGCCCTGCTGGTCACGCAGTCATCAAGCGTACCAACCTCGCCGCGGCGGCCGTCACATCGTCGTTGACGATGACCTCGTCGAACTCCGTCTCGGCGGCCAGCTCGATCCGCGCGCGGTCGAGGCGACGACGGATCACCTCGTCGCTCTCGGTGCCCCGCCCGGTGAGACGGCGCACAAGCTCGTCCCACGTGGGCGGGGCCAGGAAGACGAATCTGGCCTGCGGCATGGACGAACGGACCTGGCGCGCGCCCTGCAGCTCGATCTCCAGCAGGCAGGGCGAGCCTGCTGCGACCCGTTCCTCCAGCGGCCCCCGGGGCGTGCCGTAGGCGTGCCCGGCGAACATCGCGTGCTCGACGAAGTCGCCCACCTTGACCATGTGGGCGAACTCCTCGGCATCGACGAAGTGGTACTCGACGCCGTCGGTCTCGCCCGGGCGCGGCGCCCGCGTGGTCACGCTGACAGACACCCAGACCTCGGGGTGGAGCCGACGGACGGCCGCGACGATCGTTCCCTTTCCGACGCCGGACGGCCCCGACAACACGGTCAGTCCCATTGCGACACCTTAGAGCCCGTCAGCGGAGCCACGCAGGTCCGGCCGTGGGCGCGCCTGCCCCCCGACCGCGGCCGGTCCCGCGCGCCGCGGCATCCGTGCCGGTCCCGCCGTCAGTCAACGGAGGATCGTCATCAAGATGCCATCTAACTACGGGTTCCCGCACTCACCTGGGTGGTATGCGGGACCCCAATGAGATCCCGGTCGGCCGTCCGACGGAGGACGCCCGACCGCGCACCAAACGGATGCGGTTCGCCATCGGGATGTCCGGGACTTTGGTCCCAGCATTCGATGTGAACTTGTCGCATCCGACCGGCGATTGAGTGACCGAAGCGATTCGGCGACGCAATGAACGGCTACGGCACCGGAACGTGTCGACGCCTCGCGGCATCAACACCTTCAGGCGACTCCCGTCACGGGCCGTTACCGGTGATCCCGGCAACGGCTATGCGTCACGTAACGCTCCCGCCTCACTCAGGCTCCGGCACCGAACTCCTCCAGGAGTGCGGCACGCTGCTTGGCCCCGAGCCCGCGCAGACGGCGGGTCGGGCTGATACCAAGTCGCTCCCGGATCTTCTGGGCCCGAACACGGCCCACTCCGGGAAGCGACTCCAGAACCGCGGAAACCTTCATCTTGCCGACGACCTCATCGCCATCCGCCAGCTCGAGAACGGCGGCAAGACTGATCTCCCCCTTCTTCAACCGCTCCTTGAGTTCGGCGCGCTGCTTACGAGCCAGCGCAGCTTTCTCGAGGGCGGCGGCCCTCTGCTCGGGCGTCAGGGGCGGCAGGGTCACGGGTACGCCTCCTCAATGTGGTGATCGCGCCGCGCAAACTAGCGAGGAAGAGGCTCCTCGGTCCAGCCGAGCCGCATCACGGGGTCACGAAGCATTGTCCCCACAAGACACAGCCTTTGACTGGATGAATGACCTGCGTCGCATGCGCCGGACGCATTCGGTCCTTGGCGGCCCCACCGTACCGGCCCGCGGACACCAAGAGTGCCCCGGACCTGCACCTACTGGCGTTTTCGCAGGTCAACGGCCTACCGGAGTGGAGTAACCCTGGTGGCGAGTGTGGCGGCGGCCACGGCCGGATCGACCGCGGAGGTGATCGGGCGACCGATGACGAGAAGATCCGAACCGTCCAGGAGTGCCCGTTCCGGGGTGGCGACTCGGGCCTGATCGGCCCGCTCCGCACCCTCTGGACGTACTCCAGGTGTGATGAGAGTCACAGTTTCGCCGAGCTCCGCGCGGACCAGGGAGACCTCTTTCGGGCTGCAGACGATCGCCCTCGCGCCAGCCTCCACAGCGAGCACGGCAAGCCTGCGGACGGCGTCCGACGGCGGGCCGGACAGCCCGGTCGCGGCGAGCGCACGGTCGTCGAGAGAGGTCAGAACGGTGACCGCGGTGACGTGAACCTCGGGCGCCGCGTCGACGGCGGCACGCACCATCGCCGCGCCGCCCGCGGCGTGCACCGTCACGAAACGGGGCCCGAGGACGGCCAGCGACCGCATCCCTCCGGCCACCGTCGCCGGGATGTCGTGGAGCTTGAGATCCAGGAAGAGCTCGGGCGCCACCCCACCCTCCCGGTCACCGTCAGTGAGCGAGAAGGTCGGGTTCGACGGCACTCCGACGGCCGGACGACCACCCGGCGCGAGCAGTCCTTCGTCACGCAGCGCAGTCACCACCGCGGCACCCGCGCGGAGGAACAGCTCCAGCCCAACCTTCAGGACGGCGGCGTGCGGTGCGACCGCGCGTGCCCACTGCAGCGCGGTCGCACCGTCCGGGGCGTCCAGCGCGACAGCGATCGGCGGCCGGCCGGCGGGCGGCACCCACAGGCGCTCCGCCGGGCCGGGCAGCGGCCCGGAAGTGGTGGCAGCGGCGGGCCGGGCTGCCGCGGCAGCCGGCCTGCCGGGTGTCGACGCAGTCATCGGGCCGCCGTCCTCACCGCTCCGACGTGGTTGCCGCCGTCGCTCCGGACGGGCTGTCGGGCAGGGAGCCCCAGGCCGACCGAAGTGCCGTGTGGTACTCCTGCAGCGGCCGCACCCCGAGTTCACCCCGGACAAGGGACTCGATACCCTGCACGCACGCCGCGGCCGCCTGGATCGTCGTGATGCAGGGCACCCCGGCACTGACGCAGGCGGTACGGATCTCGTAGCCGTCCAGCCGCGGCCCGACACCCCACGGGGTGTTGATGACCAGATCGATCTGACCAGACATGATCATTTCAACGCAGTCAACGAGGTTTTCGCTGGGAGCCCGATGCTTGCCCAGGACCACAGCCTTGACCCCGTTGCGCCGGAGGACGTCGGCCGTCCCGGCTGTCGCGTAGACAACGAACCCGAGATCCGCCAGGCGCTTGATCGGGAAGATCATCGCGCGCTTGTCGCGGTTTGCGACGGAGACGAAGACCCGTCCGAACGTCGGCAGCGAGGCATAGGCAGCCGATTGCGACTTGGCGTAGGCCGTACCGAAGGCGTCGTCGATCCCCATCACCTCACCGGTGGACCGCATCTCCGGGCCGAGCACGGTGTCCACACCGCGGCCGCCGGCATCGCGGAACCGACCGAAGGGCAGCACCGCCTCCTTGACGGAGATGTGCGAGTCCAGCGGCAGCGTCCCGCCGTCGCCGTAGGCCGGCAGCAGGCCCTCGACTCGCAGCTCGGGCACGGTGGCGCCGAGCATCACCCGGGCCGCGGCCTTCGCCAGCGGCACCGCCGTCGCCTTCGAGACGAACGGCACGGTGCGCGAGGCCCGCGGGTTGGCCTCCAGGACGTACAGGACGTCCGACTGCAGTGCGTACTGGACGTTGAGCAGACCGCGCACGCCCACGCCCTCGGCGATCAGGCGGGTCGACTCACGGATCCGGTCCAGCTCGGACCGCCCGAGGGTGATCGGTGGCAGCGCGCAGGCGGAGTCACCGGAGTGCACGCCGGCCTCCTCGATGTGCTCCATCACGCCGGCGAGGTAGAGCTCCGAGCCGTCGTACAGGGCATCGACATCGATCTCGATCGCGTCGTCGAGGAAGCGGTCGACCAGGACCGGGTGCTCGGGCGAGATCTTGGTCGCCCGTTCGATGTAGTCGCGCAGCATCGCGTCGTCGTAGACGATCTCCATGCCGCGCCCGCCCAGCACGTAGGACGGCCGCACCAGCACCGGATAGCCGATCCGCTCGGCGACCGTCCGGGCCTCCGCGTACGAGGTGGCCACGCCGTGCGGAGGCGAGGGCAGGTTCGCCGCCTCCAGGACCTGGCCGAACTGCCCACGGTCCTCGGCGAGATGGATCGCCTTCGGCGGGGTGCCGACGACCGGGACGCCGGCGTCGGCGAGCGCGGCGGCGATGCCCAGCGGGGTCTGCCCGCCCAGCGAGACGATCACCCCGGCGAGCGGCCCGGCCTGCGACTCGGCATGCACGACCTCCAGGACGTCCTCGACGGTCAGCGGCTCGACGTACAGCCGGTCCGCGGTGTCGTAGTCGGTCGAGACGGTCTCCGGGTTGCAGTTGACCATCACCGCCTCGTAGCCGGCGGCGGAGAGCGCCATCACGGCGTGGCAGCAGGCGTAGTCGAACTCGATGCCCTGACCGATCCGGTTCGGGCCGCTGCCCAGCACGATCACCCGCGGGCGGTCGCTGGGCGCGACCTCGGTCTCGGTGTCATAGGACGAGTAGTGGTACGGGGTCTCCGAGGCGAACTCGGCGCCGCAGGTGTCAACCGTCTTGTAGACGGGACGGATGCCCGCCCGGTGGCGGAACGACCGGACGACGTCCTCCTTCGTGCCGAGGATGCCCGCGAGCTGGGCGTCGGAGAACCCGGCCCGCTTGGCGCGGCGGATCCCCTCCGGATTGCGCGTCACCGAGGCGGCGATCTCGTTGAGGAAGACGATCTGGTCCACGAACCACGGGTCGATGCCGGTCTGGGCGGTGACCGCGGCGGGCTCGGCACCGGCCAGCAGCGCCTGCTGGACCGTGCGCAGCCGCCCGTCATGCGGCACCCGGGCCGCGGCGAGCAGCTCGTCGGCGCCGGCCGCCGGCGGGGTGAAGGTGAACGCGAGGTCGGCCTGTTCCATCGACCGCAGTGCCTTCTGCAGTGCCTCGGCGAAGCTGCGGCCGATCCCCATCGCCTCGCCGACGGACTTCATGGTCGTGGTCAGCGTCGTGTCCGCCCCGGGGAACTTCTCGAAGGCGAAGCGCGGCACCTTCACGACCACGTAGTCGAGGGTCGGTTCGAAGGCGGCCGGGGTGGTGCGGGTGATGTCGTTGGGAATCTCGTCCAGGGTGTAGCCCAGCGCCAGCTTCGCCGAGATCTTGGCGATGGGGAAACCCGTCGCCTTGGACGCCAGCGCGGAGGACCGGGAGACCCGCGGGTTCATCTCGATCACGACGAGGCGCCCGGTGGCCGGGTCGACCGCGAACTGGATGTTGCAGCCGCCGGCGTCCACGCCGACCGCGCGCATGACCGCGATCGACATGTCGCGCATCCGCTGGTATTCGCGGTCGGTGAGGGTCATCGCCGGGGCGACGGTCACCGAGTCGCCGGTGTGCACACCCATCGGGTCGATGTTCTCGATCGAGCAGACCACGACCACGTTGTCGGCACGGTCGCGCATGAGCTCGAGCTCGAACTCCTTCCAGCCGAGCACGGACTCCTCGACGAGCACCTCGGTGGTGGGACTGGCCGTCAGGCCGTCCGCCGCCATCCGCCGCAGCTCGTCGACGTCATGCGCGAAGCCGCTGCCGGCGCCGCCGAGGGTGTAGCTCGGCCGGACGACGACCGGGTACGAGAACTCCTCGGCCGCGGCCAGGCAGGCCTCGACCGTGGTGCAGATCGCGCTGCGCGCGGTCTCGCCGTCCACCGAGGCGACGATGTCCTTGAACGCCTGGCGGTCCTCGCCGGAGCGGATGGCGTCGATGTTCGCGCCGATCAGGCGCACCCCGAAACGCTCCAGCACCCCGGCGTCATGCAGCGCGACCGCGGTGTTCAGCGCGGTCTGGCCGCCCATGGTCGCCAGGATGGCGTCCGGCCGCTCCCGCTCGATGATCTTCGTGACGATCTCGGGCGTGATCGGCTCGACGTAGGTCGCGTCGGCGATCTCCGGATCAGTCATGATCGTCGCCGGGTTGCTGTTGACCAGGATCACCCGCAGGCCCTCGGCCCGCAGCACCCGGCACGCCTGAGTACCGGAGTAGTCGAACTCGCACGCCTGGCCGATGACGATCGGCCCCGACCCGATCACCAGCACGGACCGCAGGTCCTCGCGCCTGGGCATCAGCCGTCCCCCCGCATCTGCCGGTTGGCCGCCATCAGGCCACAGAACCGGTCGAACAGTCCCTGGGCGTCGTGCGGGCCAGGCGCCGCCTCGGGGTGGAACTGGACACTGAACGCCGGCACGTCCAGGCAGGTCAACCCCTCGACCACGTCGTCGTTGAGAGCGACATGGCTCACCGCGACCCGCCCGTAGGGCGTCTCGCTGAGACCGGTCAGCGGCGCGCGGACCGCGAAGCCGTGGTTGTGGCTGGTCACCGCGATCCGGCCGGACCGGGTGTCGGCGACCGGCTGGTTGATGCCCCGGTGCCCGTACGTCAGCTTGTAGGTCTCGAAGCCCAGTGTGCGGGCGAGCACCTGGTTGCCGAAGCAGATCCCGAAGACCGGGACGCCCGCGTCGAGCACACCGGTCAGTGTCTCCACCGCGTAGTCGGCGCTCGCCGGGTCACCCGGCCCGTTGGAGAGGAAGACACCGTCCGGTGCGAGGGCCAGCAGGTCCGCGGCGGTGCTGCGGGCCGGCAGGACGTGCACCTCGCAGCCGAGCTCCGCCATGGACAGCGGCGTGTTCCGCTTGATGCCCAGGTCGAGCGCCGCGACCCGGTAGACGGGCAGCCCGGACCGCGCCTCGACGACATACGGCTCGGCCGTGCTGACCTCGGGCGCCAGGTCGGCGCCGACCATGCCGGGCGACGCCTGCACCCGCTCGAGCAACGAGTCCAGATCCGTGTCGGCGCTGCTGATCCCGCACCGCATCGCGCCGCGCTCACGCAGGTGCCGGGTGAGCGCACGGGTGTCGAGCCCGCTGATGCCGACGACGCCGGCGTTCTCCAGCTCCTCGTCGAGGGTGCGCTGGGCCCGCCAGTTCGACGCGATCCGGCTCGGGTCACGGACCACGAAGCCGGACACCTGGATGCGCTCCGACTCGTAGTCGGTGTCGTTCACACCGGTGTTGCCGATGTGCGGCGCCGTCATGATCACGATCTGCCGGTGGTACGACGGATCGGTGATCGTCTCCTGGTAACCGGTCATCCCGGTCGAGAAGACAGCCTCGCCGAAGGCCTCGCCGACCGACCCGAACGCCTCACCCGCGAAGCTCCTGCCGTCCTCCAGCATGAGCACCGCCCGCCGGGCCGCGCCCGGCCCCGGCCGCTCGAGCTCCAGCGGCGCAGGCTGCCTGTCCAAGCCGCTCACCGACCCACTCCTGCCCTGATGATCCCTGCCGCCTGGCCGTCCGCCAGGCGCCTGCCGGGCCTGGCCATCGGCCCGGCCCCACTGTCCTGCCCGCCGTGTCGCCCGCCGGGTCGGTGGCCGCCGACGGGGCGCATCGCGCTGCCCCGGAGCCGCCCTCGGCCTGCACCGTGTCGCTGATCTCCCGGGCCGGGCCGTGCCGTCATCGGCGCCCCTCCCAACCCGGCCCGCGCTCACCGGGTGGCAGGGCGAACGTGTGCACATCCTCGTCTCGGGACCGGCCTGCGACCGGAACCACCGGCCACGGATGGTGCGCCCCGGACGTCGGCTGGTCACCCTGGTACCCGGCCTCCGCCGTCCCGGGATAGGCCTCCCGCTCCGGAAACGCGGCCACATCGTAGGCACCCGTACCCCGCGGCCCGCCGCCGTGGACCGTGGCGCCCCGCCCGACCGTGTCGTGGGCACCCGTGCTGTACGCACCCGTGCCGTAGCCACCGGTGGGATACCCGCCGGTGGGGTGTGCACCGGTCTCGTAGGCGCCTGCGCGGTGCGCACCGGTACCGGCGCCGATGTCGTATCCGCCCGTGGGCCCGGTCCCGGCCCCGGTCGCGTGGGTGCTCGCACCGTAGGCGCCGGTGGTGTGGGAACCCGTGTCGTGGCCGCCGGTGCGGCGGGAACCGCTCTCGTAACCGTTGGTGCTGGAGGCACCGGTGCCGTACGCGCCGGTGCCATGCGAGCCAGTGGTGTAGGCGCCGCTGCCGTGAGAACCGGTGGTGTACGCGCCAGTGCCGTGCGAGCCGGCGTCGAAGGCGCCGGTCTCGTAGTTCCCGGTCTCATAGCTGCCGGTGGTGTAGGTGCCGGTGGTGTGGGCCGTCGTGTCGAGCGCTCCGGTGCGGTAGCCGCCGGTCGGATGCCCCGCTGCCGGATGGCCGCCCGTGGAGTAGCCACCCGTCGGGTGGCCGCCGGTCGGGTGGCCGCCGGTCGGGTGGCCGCCGGTCGGGTGGCCGCCGGTCGGGTGGCCGCCGGTCGGGTGGCCGCCGGTCGGGTAGGCGCCGGTGACAAAAGGCGCCGGGGCGTGCGCTCCGGTACCCCGGTGGTCCACCTCGTGCGCCCCGGTGTCCCGGGCTTCCCCACCGCGCGAGCTCACCACGAAGGAGCCCGTCCGGCGGATGCCGGTGGTCTGCTCCAGCTCGTGGGTCGAGGCAGCCGCCGGCACCGGGAGGCCCGACTCGTCCGGACGGGGCGCGGGGCTGGCGGGCGCTCCGCCGTGCGGACTGCCGACCGGGATGCCCGCCGGACGCGGGTCGCCACGGCGCCACCGGGGCTGCCGCCCATTCACCGGGATCGGCATGGTCGCGGGCCCCCCGGAGGGAACGGCGCCGCCGTCAGCCGGTCGCCCTGCCGAAGCGGCCGGCCGCGGCGGGCTCGGAACGCGGGGCCGCAGGCGGGCACGCGGGCGGGGGACGGCATGCGGCGAGGTGATGTCACCGGACATCGGCGCGGTCGGCATCGGACCGATGAGGTCGTGGACGGAGCGAACCACCTTCGGCTGGCGGGCGCGGTCCTCGCCGCGGAAGCCTGCCTCCAGTTCCCTGCCCTCGAAGGACCAGGCCACCACGATCAGCCGGCTGGGTGCTGCGACCTTGCCGGCGTGGCCGCGTTCCAGCCGGGCTCCCCGCACGGCCTCCCGGGGAATCCAGAACGGCTGCCCGTCCCGGTCGACCCGCACACCCATCTCGTAGACGGCGATGTAGTCGCCGTCCTTGCCGGAGAGCCCGCGGGCAGTGATCCACTCCCGCCAGTGGCCGGCGTCCACCGTGCCGAGGTACCGCCCGCGCAGCGGCGCGGCCAGGACGTTCCCCGTCTCCTCCGGCGGCTCGGGCAGGTCGGGCAGGTCGTCCTCCTGCTGCTGGTCGCGGTCGCGCCAGGCACGCCGCATCGCGCCGATGACGGCGACGGCCATCAGCAGCAGACCGACGGCGAGCAGCAGGTTCAACACCGGCCCGCTCGGCCGGCCGGCGGCGAGGACGACCGGCCCGGCGAGGGCGAGCGGCGCGGCCGGGGCGCCTGAGCTGACCGTAGGCAGACGGACGGATCGGGGCAAGGAGGTCATACGATCTTCCCGTCGAGCACGGTGGGGCGGCCCCGCAGGAACGTCGCCCGGATCAGGCCGGGCAGGTTGCGGCCGCGGTACGGCGTGTTGCCGCTCCGGCTGGCCAGCGCGTGTGGGTCGATGACGCGACTCGCCTGCGGGTCGAGCAGCGTCAGTGTGGCGGGGGCTCCGACCTGGGCGAACCCCGCGGGGTCGGGAACGGTGTCGGTGACACCGCCGATCCGCGCCGGCGCGAAGGCCATCCGCTCGGCGACATCGGCCCAGTCGAGGTGCCTGGTGGCGACCATCGTCTGGATCACGACGGACAGCGCGGTCTCCAGACCGAGCATTCCCGGCCGGGCCGCGGCCCATTCGGTCTCTTTGTCCTCGGAGGCGTGCGGGGCGTGATCAGTGGCCACACAGTCGATCGTGCCGTCCGCCAGGCCGGCGCGCAGTGCCTCTGTGTCGGCTTTCGTCCGCAGCGGCGGATTGACCTTGAACACCGGGTCGTAGGACGCGACCAGTTCCTCGGTGAGCAGGAGGTGGTGCGGGGTCACCTCGGCGGTCACCTGCCACCCCTTCGCCTTGGCCCAGCGGATGATGTCGACCGAACCCGCCGTCGACACGTGGCAGATGTGCAGGCGCGACCCGACATGGCCGGCCAGCAGCGCGTCCCGGGCGATGATCGCCTCCTCGGCGACAGCGGGCCAGCCGGGCAGACCGAGCCGTGCGGCCGTCGCCCCCTCGTTCATCTGCGCACCCACGGTGAGCCGCGGCTCCTCCGCGTGCTGGGCGACGACCCCGTCGAAGGCCTTGACGTACTCCAGTGCCCGGCGCATGAGCAGGGCGTCCGACACGCAGTGCCCGTCGTCGGAGAAGACCCGCACAGCCGCGGCGGAGGAGGCCATCGCGCCCAGTTCGGCGAGCTGGGTGCCGGCGAGCCCCCTGGTCACGGCGCCGACCGGGCGGACGTCGCAGTGGCCGGCGTCCTGCCCGAGTCGCCACACCTGCTCCACCACGCCGGCGGTGTCCGCCACCGGATCGGTGTTGGCCATCGCGAACACGGTGGTGTAGCCGCCCAGGGCCGCGGCGCGGGTGCCCGACTCGACGGTCTCGGCGTCCTCACGGCCGGGTTCCCGCAGATGGGTGTGCAGGTCGACCAGCCCCGGCAGCGCGATCAGGTCCCTGCCGTCGATGACGAGCGGGCCGCGGCGGGTGCCGCTGGCCGCGCCCTCGGCGGCGTCCGCCACCAGGCCGGTGAGCTCGCCACCGCCGGGCGGTGTGACCGCGGCGACCACGCCCTGCGCGAGCACCAGGTCGCGGGGGTCACCGCCCAGCGGGCGGACGTCACGCAACACGATCACCGATGTCATGAGGACTCCCGTTCGGTGCCGCTGCCGCCCAGCAGCAGGTAGAGGACCGCCATCCGCACGCTGATCCCGTTGGCCACCTGTTCGACCACCGTCGAGCGCGGCGAGTCGGCCACAGAGGACGCGATCTCCATCCCGCGGACCATCGGACCCGGGTGCATGACCAGGGCATGGTCGGGCATCAGCGCCGCACGGTCGGCGTCGAGGCCGTACCGGCGGCTGTACTCCCGCTCGGAGGGGAAGAAGGCCGCGGACATCCGCTCCCGCTGCACCCGCAGCATCATGACGACGTCGCTCTTGGGCAGGACGGCGTCAAGGTCGTAGGAGACCTCGACCGGCCACCCGGAGATGCCCAGCGGGATGAGGGTCGGCGGGGCCACCACGGTGACGTGCGCGCCCAGGGTCGTCAGGAGCCAGATGTTGGACCGCGCCACCCGCGAATGCAGGACGTCCCCGACGATCGTGACGGCGAGGCCCTCGAGGCGGCCGAGGCGGCGGCGGATCGTGAAGGCGTCCAGCAGGGCCTGGGTGGGGTGCTCATGCGTGCCGTCCCCGGCGTTCACGACGCTGCCCTGTACCCAGGAGGCGAGGCGGTGCGGCGCGCCGCTGGCCGGGTGCCGGCAGACCACCGCGTCGGCGCCCATCGCCTCGAGGGTCTGCGCCGTGTCCTTCAGGCTCTCGCCCTTCGACACGCTTGACCCCCGGGCCGAAAAATTGATCACATCGGCCGACAGTCTCTTGGCGGCTACCTCGAAGGACGTGCGAGTACGGGTGGAATCCTCGAAGAACAGATTGACGACGGTCCGGCCACGCAGCGTCGGCAGCTTGCGGACCGGGGCATCGGCAATCCGCGCCATCCGGTCCGCGGTGTCGAGCACCAGCACCGCGTCCGCCAGCTCCAGGTCGGCGGTCGAGAGCAGATGGCGTTTCACAGCCGCCTCCCGGCACCCGGATACGCCCCGGCCGGCGCCGTCACGGCGCGTCCGGAGAGACGATGCACACGGCGTCCAGGCCGTCGACCTCACGGAGGCGGACAGCCACCGACTCACGGCGCGAGGTGGGCATGTTCTTCCCCACGTAGTCGGCGCGGATAGGAAGCTCGCGGTGGCCCCGGTCGACGAGGACGGCAAGCTGTACCGCGCGGGGCCTTCCGTAGGCGGAGAGTGCGTCGAGCGCAGCCCGCACGGTGCGGCCGGAATAGAGAACGTCATCAACAAGAATGACGACCATCCCGTCCACCCCGCAGTCGGGGATCTCGGTCACCTCCAGGGGGCGCACACCCCGCAGCCGGAGGTCGTCCCGGTACATCGTCGGGTCCAGCGAACCGACGGGGAGGCTCACGCCCTCGACGTCGGCGACCCGGCGGGCAAGCCGGTGCGCGAGGGGAACCCCCCGCGTCGGGATGCCGAGCAGCACCACTCCGTCACCACCGGAGGTCTTCTCCAGCACCTGATGGGCCATCCGGCTGACCACACGGTTCATGTCAGCGGCGGAGAGCACGGTGCGGATGGCGCCCGGCTGCTCGCTGTCACCGGGCCGGTCAGTTGCGACGGGTGCGCCGGTTGCGACAGGTGCGCCACTCGGGTCGGCGCCGGCCCCGCCCCGGGGGCGGGCTGCCTTCCCGGTCGGTCGCCCGGACGTGTTCCGGGCAGGGTCGCCTTGCGCGGCCGCAGCCACGAGGTGTCCCTCCTTCCCCGCCTCACGGGACGGTCCTTAAAGGAGCGGTCAACGCGACGGTACCAGCCAGGTCAGGGCCCGCGAAGCGGGTCAGGAAGGCCTGAGGGCCGCGGCGCCGGCGGACGTCGTCCCCCTACGGACGGGTTCGTCCTCGCCATCTGCCGGTCACGGAGGACCGTCGCTGAGAGTGACTCGAATCACGATGCTCCGCACACCGAGGACGCTAATCGTCACTACACGTCACCGTAGTTAGACGGCATGCACCCGTTCGCACTTCAGCCAGGAAGTGCCGACGGCGCTAATGCCAGGCGCAACCGGGAGGCTACAGAAAGTGGTACAAAGAAAGAGGCGACACGACCCCCCGGGTGTCGAGTCGCAACCTGGCGGGCACTACTATCGGTAACCGCCGGCGGCACGAGCCCCGGTTCCAAGTGATCGACCACGACAGGAGTGGGCACTTCGATGTCCGACTATGCGAAGGCGCTCGGTGCTCGGCTGCGCGCGATACGCACCCAGCAGGGGCTCTCGCTCCATGGCGTCGAGGAGAAGTCGCACGGTCGGTGGAAGGCCGTCGTGGTGGGCTCCTACGAGCGGGGTGACCGCGCCGTCACCGTCCAGCGGCTCTCCGAGCTGGCCGAGTTCTACGGCGTACCGGTCGGCGAGCTCCTTCCCGAAGGCTCGACCGTCGCTCCTCTCGAGCAGTCGCCGCGCATCGTGCTCGACCTCGAGCGCCTCGCGCAGGTCCCGAAGGAGCAGGGCGGCCCGCTCGCGCGGTACGCGGCCACGATCCAGAGCCAGCGCGGTGACTACAACGGGCGCGTGCTCTCGATCCGCTACGAGGACCTGCGGTCCCTCGCGGTGATCTACGACACGTCTCCGAGCAAGCTCACCGAGCAGCTCGTGTCCTGGGGTGTGCTCTCGCCCGAGCAGGGCAGCGAGCCCGCCGCCTCGGACGCCTAGGCCAGCCGCACCCGACACACCAGGAGCAGCCGGCCCACCGGGACAGCTCCGTGCGCAGCACCACTGCCCCACCAGCACAGCACCGCCGTACCAGCACAGCACAGCTCTTCTGGGGGGACCCCGGTACGTCACCGCGGTGACGTACCGGGACACCGCGCGGCAGGCAGGCAGGCCTCGCCTACAGAACGCCGCCTGTCCGGGCCCCGCCGATCAGCCCTCGGCAGTCTCCGCCCGCAGCACCGCGCCGCCGGCCGAATCCCGATCGTTGCCGGCCGCCGCGTCGTCAGCCGGATCGGCGGCGGCGGGGCCGGGGGCGCTTCCGTTCCCGGTCGCCGGGCCGCCCACCGCCGGCTTCTCCTGCAACAGGCTGGCCAGCAGACCGTTCACGAACGCTGGTGAACGGTCGGTCGAGATGGTCTTCGCCAGCCGCACCGCTTCGTCGATCACGACGCCATCCGGTACGTCACCACGCCAGAACAGTTCCAGGACCGCGATCCGCAGGATGTTGCGATCGACCGGAGGCATCCGGTCCAGCGACCAGCCCTGAGCGAAACGGGCGATATGGCTGTCGATCTCCGCGAGGTGCGAGACCACACCCTCGACCAGGTCGGATGCGTAGTCCGGCACGGGAGGATCCGACTGCGCCCGCCGGGCGGCCAGAATCTCCATCGGCCGCACCGACCGCATGTCCGCCTCATACAGAATGTCAAGAGCGCGTTTCCGCGCCTTGGACCTGGCGCTCAGCTTGTCACCCGACCGAGATAACGCCCGTCGCGGGTGTCCACCTTGACCTTCTCGCCGGTCGTGATGAACAGCGGTACCTGGATGCTGGCACCCGTCTCGAGGGTCGCCGGCTTCGTCCCGCCGGTCGACCGGTCGCCCTGGACGCCGGGCTCGGTCTCGGAGATCGTCAGCTCGACGCTGGCCGGGAGCTCCACGTAGAGCGGCGCGTCGTCGTGCAGCGCCACGGTCGCGATCGTGTTCTCCAGCATGTAGTCGGCGACGCCGCCCACCACGTCCGGCGGAACCGGGATCTGGTCGTAGGACTCACTGTCCATGAACACGAAGTCGGCGCCATCCCGGTACAGATAGGTCATCTCGCGGCGGTCGACGGTCGCGACGTCCACCTTGATCCCGGCGTTGAAGGTCCGGTCGACGACTTTGCCGGTCAGCACGTTCTTCAGCGTCGTCCGGACGAACGCCCCGCCCTTGCCCGGCTTGACGTGCTGGAATCCGACGACGTTCCACAACACCCCGTCGATATCGAGCGTCATGCCGTTCTTCAGGTCGTTCGTTGTCGCCACTGCGCGTGTCTCTCCGTTCCGGTCGCCGCCCGGCAGATCGATCCGTGCTCGACCGCCAGCCGTCGCTCGTCACCGTTTCAGGCCGCGGCAAAGTCTACAGATCCCGTCCGCGACCGCTCGACAGCCCGGGCGGTCGTGCCCCGGGCCCACCGCCGCCCCTGCCAGCGATGAGTTCCGGCACGGTGGGGAGTCTGCACTCACAGGTCGTCGACCTTCACCACCAGGAGGGTGAAATCATGATCATTGTAGCCGGGCAGCTCCTCGTCGACCCCGCCCAGCGAGAGCACTGTCTGGCCGGCTGCACCGAGATCGTGCGGCAGGCGCGCGGTGCCTCGGGGTGCCTCGACTTCGCCATCTCCCCGGACCTCACCGACCCGGGGCGCATCAACGTCTTCGAACGCTGGGAGACGCGGGAGGCGGTCGAGGCCTTCCGCGGCAGCGGGCCCGCCGAGGAACAGAGCACGGCGATGATCTCCGCATCGGTGGCCGAGTACGACGCCGAGCAGGCCCGCTCCCTCACCTGAGCGACCCGCCGCATCCACCGCCGGGTGACGGGCAGGTGAGGGCAGGAGGGTCAGGCGCCAGCCGTGTGTACCCCGCCGCCGGGTGCCACGGCGGCGGCGTACACGGCGAGCAGCAGGTCCGGCTCCGCGCCGTCGAAGGCGCGGGTCTGCCCCAGCGACTCCAGGACGACGAAACGCAGGCGCCGCCCGCGCGTCTTCTTGTCGACCCGCATGGCGTCGAGCAGCTGTGGCCAGCGGTCCTCGCGGTACTCCACGGGGAGGCCGATCGCCCGCAGAATGTCGCGGTGCCGGGCGGCGGTGGCGTTGTCCAGGCCCGCGACCCGGCGGGAGAGCTCGGCCGCGAACACCAGACCGACCGACACCGCGGCACCGTGCCGCCAGGTGAACTTCTCGACCTTCTCGATCGCATGGGCCAGCGTGTGACCGTAGTTGAGGATCTCGCGACGGCCCGCCTCTCGCGGATCACCGGAGACGACCTCCGCCTTGACCCTGATCGAGCGCTCCACCAGTTCCGGCAGGTGCGCCGCCCCGGTGGGATCGGCCTCCAGCAGGTCAAGGATGCGCGGATCGGCGATGAACCCGGCCTTCACGACCTCGGCGAGACCGGCCTGGATCTCCACCGCGGGCAGGGAGCCCAGCACGGCCAGGTCGCAGAGCACAGCCAGCGGCTGGTGGAACGCACCGACCAGGTTCTTGCCCGCATCGATGTCGATGCCGGTCTTGCCACCGACGGCGGCATCGACCATCCCGAGCAGCGTTGTCGGCACCTGGATGACGTCGACGCCTCGCAGCCAGCTGGCGGCGACGTAGCCGGCGAGGTCGGTGGTGGTGCCGCCGCCCAGGCCGATGACCAGGTCGTCCCGGGTGAAGCCGAGCCGGCCGAGCGTGTCCCAGCAGGTGCCCGCGACCCGCAGCTGCTTGGCCTCCTCGCCGTCGGGGACCTCGATCGCATGGGCCTCGACGCCGGCGTCGCCCCGCAGCTCGGCGACGACAGAGGCAGCGGTGGTGCGCAGCGCCCGCGGATGGATGACCGCCACGCGGGTCCGCCCCGCCACCAGGGGCCGCAGCTCGCCGAGCACGCCCTCACCCAGCGCAACCTCGTACGGGCGGTCGCCGGCCGGGGCGACCCGGATCCGGACCACGTCGGAAACCTTCGTCGCCGACATCAGCGGCTCACCCTTCCCGCATGTTCGACCAGGATCTCGGCGACGACGTCCTCGACGCCAAGGGCGCCCGCGTCGACCGTGATCGCGGCAACCTCCTCGTAGAGCGGGCGGCGGGCCTTCAACAGGGCGGCGAGCCGCGTACGCGGGCCCTCCACCAGAAGCGGCCGGTCACGGGCCAGCCCGACCCGCCGCGCGGCGTCGGACGCGCTGACATCGAGATAGACGACCCAGTGCCGGGCCAGGGCCGCGCGCACCTCGGCGTCGAGCACCGCACCGCCGCCGAGAGCGAGCACTCCCTCGTGCTCGCCGAGGGCGACCAGCACCGCGGTGCGCTCAGCCGCGCGGAAGTACTCCTCGCCGTGTTCGAGGAAGACGTCGGAGACGCTCATCCCGAGGGTCGCCTCGACGTCCGCGTCGGTGTCGCGGAACGCCACCCCGAGGCGCTGCGCGAGGGCCATGCCGACCGTGCTCTTGCCCGCGCCGGGCGCGCCGACCAGCACAGCGGCCGGGCCAGATCCCGCCTCGGCCGGACGTGACGAGTCGGCCGCCGGGCGCAGCGCCTCGCCCGGTGCGTGCGGCGCGTTGTTTCCGGCCCGCATGGTCAGCGCACCGCCAACGACTTGAGGTAGGCCTCGCAGTTGCGCCGGGACTCCTCGACCGAATCGCCGCCGAACTTCTCCAGCGCCGAACCGGCAAGCACCAGGGCGACCATGGCCTCGGCCACGACGCCGGCCGCGGGAACGGCGCAGACGTCGGACCGCTGGGCGATCGCCACAGCCGGGTCGCCGGTGGCGACGTCGATCGTCGCGAGCGGCCGCGACAGGGTGGAGATCGGCTTCATCGCGGCGCGGACGCGCAGCGGCTCACCGGTCGTCATGCCGCCCTCGACCCCGCCGGCGCGGTCGCTGGACCGCCGCACCCGCATGCCCGGCCCGTCGAGGGGCTCGATCTCGTCGTGCGCGACCGATCCGCGCCGCCGGGCGGTGAGGAAGCCGTCGCCGAACTCGACGCCCTTGATCGCCTGGATACCCATGAGCTCGGCCGCGATCCGCGCATCGAGCCGGCGGTCGCCGTGGACGTAGCTCCCCAGCCCCGGCGGGCAGCCGTAGGCGAGCACCTCGACGATGCCGCCGAGCGTGTCCGCGTCGCGGTGCGCGGCGTCGATCTCGGCGATCATGCGTGCGCTCGCGGCCGGGTCGGCACAGCGCACCGGATCGGCGTCGACCGCGGCCAGCGACACCGGCGGAGGCGTGCCCGGGGGCACCTCGGCCGCGCCGATCGCGACGACATGCGAGACGATCTCGATGCCGTACGCCTGCCGCAGGAGGGCCTTGGCGACCGTGCCGAGCGCCACCCGGGCGGCGGTCTCCCGTGCGCTCGCGCGCTCCAGGACCGGCCGCGCGTCGTCGAAGCCGTACTTCTGCATGCCGGCCAGGTCGGCGTGGCCGGGCCGGGGACGGGTCAGCGGAGCGTTGCGGCCGAGCCCCGCCAGCTCCTCGGCGTCGACCGGATCGGGTGACATGACCCGATCCCACTTGGGCCACTCGGTGTTGCGGACGACGATGCTGACCGGGCCGCCGATGGTCACGCCGTGGCGCATTCCACCGAGCAGCTCGATCTCGTCGCGCTCGAACTTCATCCGCGCGCCACGGCCATGGCCGAGACGGCGACGGGCCAGCTCGGCACCGATCTCCGCCCGGGTCACCGCGATGCCCGCGGGCAGCCCCTCGACCGTCGCGACCAGAGCGGGGCCATGCGACTCCCCCGCCGTCAACCAGCGCACCATGTCGCCCAGTCTTTCACGGCGGGCAGCCCCCGCACGACCGCCGGACCTCGCACCGAAGCGGATCGACCGGCCAGGTCAGCCCAAAACGACCCAGGCCCACCCACAGCAGGCCAGCGGCGGGCGTGGCCATCCCGGTGATCCCTCGCTCATCCCTTGCTCATCCCGTGCACAGCACCGCGATCAGAGCACCGGTGAGCAGAAACGGGCCGTAGGCGATCGGATCACGCCGGGACACCCGGCGCAGGAGCAGCAGTGCCATCGCCACCAGCCCGGAGAGCGTGGTCGTCGCGACGAACCAGACCGCGACGGCCGGCCATCCCAGCCAGCCCACCGCCATGCCGAGCAGCCCGGCGAGCTTCACGTCCCCCCGTCCGAGACCTGCGCCCGGGAGGAGCCGCAGCCCCCCGTACAACAGCCAGGCCAACGCTCCGGCGACCACCGCCCGCGACCAGCGGCCCGGTGCGTCCTCCCCCACCGTGGGCAACACGAGCAGGACGGCCAGCACGGCGTAGGAGGGCAGCACGATCCGGTCGGGCAACCGGTGCACCCGCAGGTCGACGACCGCGAGCAGCACGCCGACGACGGTCAGGTACAGGTAGGCGGGCAGCCGGCCGGTATGCGGGTAGATCACCGCGGCCACGGCCGCGAGCAGGCCCAGGGTGATCGCGGTCAGGGCGGGACCTGAGGGCACCGCCCGCCGGGGCGGCCGGTCGTCCACCGGTTCGAAGGAACCGACGACCCCGGGCAGCGCCACGACCGGCAGCGCCGCACAGCCGACGGCCAGGGCAGTCACCGCGGCCGTCACCAGGCTCATCCGCCGGCGCTCATCCGCCGGGTCCCGTCGCCACGGGATCCGCCGCCGGCCCCGCCGCGGCTGGGTCGCTCACGAGCTCCACGCGGCCGTTACGGCGCGACGACAGTGCCGCCAGCCCCGCGGCGAGCAGCGCGCCCTCGTCCACCGCGCGCCCGGTGAAGTGGTGGACCTGCCCGACCGCCTGCCCGACCAGGACCTCCAGGCCACCGACCACCCGGGCGCCGGACCGGTAGGCGCCGGCGGCCAGGGCCGTCGGCCAGGGGTGGTAGAGCAGTTCCAGCAACGGGCAGGTGACCGGCCACGGATGCCGGGCCAGGACATCCGTCGCCCCGGCCGGCGTGGTGGAGATCACCAGGTCGGGACCGGCGGGCATCCCACCGGCGAGGATCCCCCACGGCAGGGCGGTGACCGAGACGCCGAGCCGGGCGCCGATCCCCACCAGCTCGGAGACCGAGCCTGGGCGGCGGGCGACGATCGCGACCCGCCCGGCACCCGCCCGGGCGAGGGCCGCGACGGCCGCCCGCGCCGTCCCGCCCGCCCCGAGCACCAGTGGCTGGACGGGCACGGCGCGGCCCAGCAGCCGTTGCAGCGCGTATCCGACGCCGTCGACGTCGGTGTTGAAGCCGGCCAGCCGACCACCCGGCCGGACCACCACCGTGTTCGCGGCGCCGAGCAGCGCCGCCGTCGGATCGGTCTCGTCGAGCAGGTCGACGACGGCCGTCTTGAGCGGCATGGTCAGCGAGACGCCGGCCCAGCCGGGCTCGGTCCGCAGCCGGTTCAGCATGGCCGGCAGCCCGGCCTCGTCACACTCGATCGCGGTGTAGCTCCAGTCGTCCAACCCCAGGCGCGCGTAGGCGGACATGTGCAGCACCGGTGAGAGGGAGTGCCCCACCGGTGCGCCCAGCACCGCCGCACGCCGGACGACCCCACCCGGCCCGGCAGGCTCCGTCTGGTCACCTGAGCTGATCGCCACGCCCTACTCCGATCCTCCCTGGCGGCGGTACTCCGCCATCGCCTCGTCGAACTCCGCCTGGTTCGCGGCGAAGACGGTCTCCCGGGTCTGCGGCATGGAGACGAAGTAGAACCAGGGCCCGGCCGCCGGGTTCAACGCCGACTCCAGCGCCCACGTGCTCGGGCTCGCGATCGCGCCGGGCGGCAGGCCCGGGACGGCGCGGGTGTTGTACGGGTCGTTGTTGCGCAACTGGTCCTGCGTGAGCGGGCCCTCGTACTCGTCCATGGCGTAGCGGGTGGTCGAGTCCATGTCGAGGCGACGGAAGGCGCCGCTGTCGTCCGCGAGCCGGTTGTAGATGACCCGGGCCACCTTGGGCCCCTCGCTCTCGTTCGCGACCTCCTTCTCGATGATGGAGGCCACGATCACGATGGCACCCGGCTCCTGGCCCAGTGCCCGGGCGCGGCCCGCGATGTCGTGCTCGTCGGCGTAGGCGCTGAAGCGGGCCACGGCCTCCTTCAGGATGTCGACCGGGTCGGTGTCCGGCGCCACGTCGTACGTCGACGGGAACAGGTAGCCCTCGAGGTTGCCTCCGGCGTAGTCGGGCAGGCCCAGCGAGCTCGGGTCCCGGGCCAGCGCCTCGAGCTCCGCCAACGGAGTGCCGGTCCGCTCGGACAACGCCAGCAGCACCTTGCGGACCGTGTCCCCGGGGTTGATGGTGTACCGGAACAGCGCGGAGGACGCGCCGTCGAGCAAAGCGTCCAGCGCCGACGCCGCGCTCATCTTCGAACGCAGCCGGTAGGTCCCGGGCTGGATCGACAGCGCCCGGCTGTCCCGGGTCGCGACGTTCACGAACGCCCGGCCGCTGGCGATGACATCCGCGTTCGCCAGCGCGGAGCCGATGTCGGAGGACGTGGCGCCGGCGGGGATCTGGACGACGACGATGCCCTCACCGATGCCCGTGTAGTCGGCGGCGGGCTCCCCGCCGACGCGGCCGATGACCTTGCCGATACCGAAGATGCCCGCGCCGAGCAGCGCTGCGACCACCACAAGGACACCGATCAGCTTCGGCAGCGCCCGCGTCGGCCGGCGCCCACCGGACGCCTCCGGATGCCCGCGGCCTCCCCGGCGGCCCGCGCCGTCGTCGTCCCCGTACCCGCCGCCGCCGTACCCGCCGTCGTCGGCGTAGGCGGAATCCCCGTCGTAGCCGGCCGGAGCCGGGCCATAGTCGTCCGAGTCGGGATCGTCGGAGGCGTGACTGCTCGCGCCATACCCGACCTCGCCGTAAGCGGCCTCGTCGTAGCCGGGATCGTCGTAGCCGGCGCGGTCCTGGCTACGCCGGCCGGGACCGGATGACGCCGCGGCCCGGCGGCGCTCGGCGCGCCCGCCCACCCGGCGGTCGTCGCGGTCGTCGTCGTAGCCGAAAAGGTCGTCGAATCCGCCCCCGTTCCGGCTCACGCCGGATCCAGAGGCCGCGGAGTACCGCCCCGGGCGGCGCCGCCGGTTCCCCCTCGTGCCCGACGGATGTCCAGGTGGTGCTGGAGGATCTGCACTGCTGCCTCCTGATCCACAAGATCACGGCGGGCCCGCGACCGCAGTCCGCGCTCAGCCATTCTGCGATGAGCGACGACCGTGGTGAGCCGCTCATCGACGAGACGGACCGGTACGGGCGCGACACGCGAGGAAAGGACCTCGGCGTACTCCCGCGCGTGGCGGACCGCATCACCCTCCCGGCCGGAAAGGTGGCGCGGCAGACCGACGACAACCTCGACAGCGTGCCTCTCCCGGACGATGTCGGCAAGCTCGTCGACGTCCGTGTGACGACGACCGGACCCGGACCGGCGCAGCGTGGTGACCGGAACGGCCAGCAGCCCGTCCGGATCGCTGGCCGCGACCCCGACCCGCACCGAGCCGACATCCACCCCGATCCGGACCCCGCGGCCGGCGTCACGGCCGCTGTCAGGGTCGGGCGTGTCAGGGCCGGGCGCCCCGGTGTCGCTCACGCGCTCTGGTCGGCGACCAGCTCGCGGATCCGGGCGAACACCTTCGGGATCATCGAGGCGTCACCCCGGCCGCCCTGCGCAACGTCCGGCTTCCCGCCGCCCTTGCCGCCGAGCGCGGCCCAGGACTGGCGGACCAGGTCGCCGGCCCGCAGCCCCCGCCCGCGGGCGGCGTCGTCGGTCGCGATGACGATCGACGCCCCCGCCTCCTCGACGACGGCCACAACCGCGGGGCGGCCGGCGAGCCGGCCCCGCACGTCCAGGGCCAGCAGGCGCACGTCGTCCGCGGGGGTTCCCGCCGGCACCTGGGCGGCGACGAGGGCGACCCCGCCGACCTCCTCGGCGCCGGCCGCGAGGGCGGCCGCACCGGCCAGTACCGCCTGCGCCCGCACCCGCTCCAGCTCCCGCTCCGCGTCGCGAAGGCGGGCGACGATGTCCGCGACCCGGTCCGCGAGCTCGTCGGGACGGGCCTTCAGCGCACCGGACAGCTGGGAGACGAGCAGGTGCTCGCGGGCCAGGAAGCGGAAGGCGTCCATCCCGACCAGCGCCTCGACCCGGCGCGTTCCGGCCGAGATGGACGACTCGGACAGAAGCTTGATCGCGCCGAGCTGCGCCGAACTGGACACGTGCGTGCCGCCGCAGAGCTCGCGGGCGTAGTCTCCGACGTCCACGACTCGGACCTCGTCGCCGTACTTCTCGCCGAACAGCGCCATCGCGCCGAGACTGCGCGCCTCCTGCTGTGAGGTGATGTACCAGCGGACCTCGAGATCGCGCAGCGCGACCTCGTTGACCTCGTCCTCGACGTCGGCGAGGACCGAGTCGGGGATCGCGCCGACCGCGTGGAAGTCGAAGCGCAGCCGCCCCGGCGAGTTCAGCGACCCGGCCTGCGTGGCCGACTCGCCCAGCGCCCGGCGGAACGCGGTGTGCACGAGATGGGTGGCGGTGTGCGAGCGGGACACCGCACGCCGGCGCTGGGCGTCGACCTCGGCGGCGACGTCCGCGCCGACCCGCAGCTCGCCGCGCAGCACCTTCACCCGGTGCATGACCAGCTCGGGCACGGGGCGCTGGACGTCGAGGACCTCGCACTCGCCGCCGTCGAAACGGATCCGGCCGAGGTCCGCCTCCTGGCCACCGCCCTCGGCGTAGAAGGGCGTCGTGTCCAGGATGATGCCGACCTCGTCGCCCTCGCCGACCGTGGTCAGGCTGCTGCCGTCACCGATGCCGACGATGCCGACCACGCCGGACTCGCGAGCCAGCTCGGAGTAGCCGGTGAAGGCGGTGGGTCCGGCGGTGGCGAGGATCGGCCGGAAGGCCGACAGGTCGAGGTTGCCGATCCGCCGCGACGCCCGGTCCGCCTTCGCCGTCTGGCGCTGGCGCTCCATCAGGCGGCGGAAACCGGCCTCGTCCACCGTCAGGCCCGCGTCGGCGGCCATGTCGATCGTCAGATCGATGGGGAACCCGTAGGTGTCGTGCAGCCGGAACGCGGACTCGCCGCTGAGCTGCGCGGACCCGGTGGAACGCGCCTGGGAGGCCGCGGTGTCGAACAGCGTGGTGCCCGTCCGCAGCGTCTCCAGGAACGCGCCCTCCTCCGCGACCGCCACCGCGGTGATCGCCTCCGCCTGGTCGACCAGCTCCGGGTAGATCGGGCCCATCGCCTCGCGGACCTCGGCGAACAGCTCCGCCATCACCGGCTCGCGGGCGCCGAGCAGCCGGGCGTCGCGCACCGCGCGCCGCAGCATCCGCCGCAGGACGTAGCCACGCCCCTCGTTGGACGGGGAGACCCCGTCCGAGATCAGCATCGCCGCGGTCCGGGTGTGGTCCGCGACGACGCGCAGCCGGACGTCGGCCGCCGGGTCCGCTCCGTAGCGGGCACCGGTGAGCCGGCCGGCGGCGTCCAGCACCGGGCGGGAGATGTCGATCTCGTAGAGGTTCTCGACCCCCTGCAGGAGGGTGGCCATGCGTTCGAGGCCCATGCCGGTGTCGATGCTGCGGCTGGGCAGGTCCCCGACGATCTCGTAGCCGTACTCGCTGCCCTCGCCCCGCGCGTACTGCATGAAGACGAGGTTCCAGATCTCCAGGTAGCGGTTCTCGTCCGCCTCCGGGCCGCCGTCGCGCCCGTACTCGGGCCCGCGGTCGAAGTAGATCTCGCTGCACGGGCCGCACGGGCCCGGCACGCCCATCGACCAGAAGTTGTCCTCCTTGCCGCGCCGCTGGATGCGCGACGGCGGCAGCAGCGTGCGCCAGATCTCCTCGGCCTCGTCGTCGTCAAGGTAGACGGTGGCCCACAGGTCGTCCGGCCGGAAGCCGTAGCCCTCGGTGATCAGCTCGAAGGCGAACGGGATCGCCTCGGCCTTGAAGTAGTCGCCGAAGGAGAAGTTCCCGCACATCTGGAAGAAGGAGGCGTGCCGGGCGGTGCGGCCGACGTTGTCGATGTCCACGGTCCGCACGCATTTCTGCACGCTGGTCGCCCGGCTCCACGGCGGCGTGAGGTCACCGACGAAGTAGGGCTTGAACGGCACCATGCCAGCGTTCACCAGCAGCAGGGTCGGGTCCTGCGCCACCAGGGACGCACTGGGGACCACGGTGTGACCCCGCTCGGAGAAGTGGTTCAGAAAGCGGCGGCGGATCTCGGCCGTGTCCATCGGTTCACGTCGTCCAGGGTCGTCGGGATGGGTCGGCCGACCAGCGGGAAGCCGGCCGGCGCCGGATCCGCGGCCTGGGTCGGCCGTCACCGGCTGGAAGGTCAGGGCCGGCGTGCCCCCGGCACCAGGCGCATCGTCTGCTCCGGATCGAACGCCGCGGGCCCCGAGGAACCCTGTGGCGCGCCCCGGAGGACATCACCACCGGCAGGGTCACCGGGCCGGCCGCGGGCGGGGTCATCCGGACCGCCGGCGGCATCCGGCTCGTCCAGGCCGAGCGCGGAGCGTATCTCCTCCTCCCGCTCGGCCATGGCCTCACCCACATCGGCCGCGAACTCCCGCATCGACTGTACGAGAGACCCCGCGACGCTGGTCGGCGAGAGTGCCGACACAGCCCTGGCCACCTGCCGCACCGCCAGCACGCCCGTCGCCGCACCGAGCGCGACGTAGAACACCCGGGTCACCATCAGCGGCCACCGCTCCGGCCGTCGCTGCCGGCGCCGACCGCGCTGCCCGCGGGCGCGCGCCTGGCAGCCCGCCGTTGCGACTTCTCCGCCTTCATCTGGGCGGACACCCGGGCCGTGAGGTCGGCCTTCGAGCGCTTCGCGACCGCCTGGCGCACCCCGTAGCTGAACGCCGCGACCCGCACCACCGGGCCGCCGAGCGTCGCGGCGAACAGCGACGTCAGGGACGAGACGTTGGTCGTCACCGTCTCCACGTTCGCCGTGATCGCGTCGATCCGGCCCAGCTCCTTGTTCACGTGCGCGAGGGCGACGTTCACCTCGTCGACGGTCGTGCCCGCCTGGCGGACGCGCGCGGTGCCCTCGTCGATCGCGATTCCGGTCTGCCGCACCCGGGCAGCCGTCTCGTCGAAGATCTTGCCGAGCTTGAACAGGACATAGCAGGCGAAGAGCACGAGCACCGCGAACGCCCCCGAGGCGATCAGGCCCGCGACCGCACCACCGGACATGTGCTTCGCCTCCATCGTTGTCGGTAACGCTGGTCTGGATGACGCCTGCTTCTGGATGATGCCTGGCCGTGCCGGACCCGGATCGCACCGCTCGCGGGCGAAGCCCCGCGCGGGCGAGTCGTCAGGCCCGTCGTGCCGGCCACGGCGCAGGGACCACCGGAGCCGTTCGCCAGTGACCTTACCGACCAGTGCGCGCACACCACCGGTAACCCCCGGGCCGTCCGTGTCCGTCCCGGGCCGGGCACAGCCGGGAACAGGCCCTCAGCCCTCGTCTCCCGCCGGGGGCGCGGAGGGCGGCGAGGGCTGTCCGCGCAGGACCCCGCGCAGGAACCGCACCCGGTCAGCCGCCCGGCGCTCGAACCCGTGCTCTGACGGGCGGTAGTAGTCCGACCGGGCGAGGACGTCCGGTGCGTACTGCTGACGGACCACCCCTTCCGGGTGATCGTGTGGGTACTGGTAGCCAGCGCCGTGGCCCAGCCGTGTGGCGCCCCGGTAGTGGGCGTCACGCAGGTGCGACGGCACCGGGCCCAGCCGGCCGGCACGCACGTCCGCCGCCGCGGCGTCCATCGCCGTGATCACCGCGTTCGACTTCGGCGCGAGCGTCAGATGGATCACCGCCTGGCCGAGAGCGAGGCGCGCCTCGGGCAGGCCCACCAGTTCCAGTGCCTGCGCCGCCGACACCGCGACGCCGAGCGCCCCCGGGTCGGCCATGCCGATGTCCTCACTGGCGAGGATGACCATGCGGCGGGCGACGAACCGCGGGTCCTCCCCCGCCTCGAGCATCCGGGCCAGGTAGTGCAGAGCGGCGTCGACGTCGCCGCCGCGCATCGACTTGATGAAGGCGCTCACCACGTCGTAGTGCTGGTCGCCCTCGCGGTCGTAGCGGACCGCGGCTCGGTCGACCGCGCGCTCCAACAGCTCCAGCCCGAGCGGGACGGGGCCGGGGACGTCTCCGGCCCCGTCGCCGTCCCCGGGGCTGCCGGTCGCGCCGTCCCCGGGGCTGCCGGTCGCGCCGTCCCCGGGGCTGCCGGTCGCGGCGGATCTCCTCGCCCCCTCCAGCGCCGCCTCGGCGCCAGCCTCGAGCGCGGTCAGCGCCCGCCGGGCATCCCCGCCGGCGAGCCGCACGAGATGCTCCCGCGCCTCCCCGGTCAGCTCCACCGCGCCGCCGTAGCCGCGCGGATCACGAACCGCCCGCTCGATCAGCTCGACGATGTCGGCGTCGGTCAGCGGCTCGAGGGTGAGCAGCAACGACCGGGAGAGCAACGGAGAGACGACGGAGAAGAAGGGGTTCTCGGTGGTCGCGGCGACCAGGGTGACCCACCCCTTCTCCACCGAGGGCAGCAGGGCGTCCTGCTGCGTCCGGGTGAAGCGGTGCACCTCGTCGATGAACAGGACGGTGCGCACGCCCGACATGGACAGGGTGCCCCTGGCCTCGTCCACGACCGCGCGGACGTCCTTCACCCCCGCGGTGACCGCCGACAGCTCGCGGAACCGGCGGCGGCTGGCCCGCGACACGATGTGGGCCAGCGTCGTCTTGCCGGTGCCGGGAGGCCCCCAGAGCACGACCGAGGTCATGCCACCGCCCTCGACCAGCCGGCGCAGCGGGCTCCCCGCAGCCAGCAGGTGACGCTGGCCGACCAGTTCGTCCAGATTTCGCGGGCGAAGCCTGGCCGCGAGCGGGCCGGACGAGTCCGGCAGCCCCGGCACGTCGGCGTCGAAGAGGCTCACCCGCCCACCGTACGGCGGGTGGATCCAGTGGCCGCACGGCCCGGGGGCCTCGCAGGCCCGCGGGCCTCACAGGCCCGCGGTCGGGCGCCGGTGGCCGACTACGCGCCGTCCGGCCGGCCTGTCCAGGTGGACGGCTGGGCTCCCGCGCCAGGCTGCGCCCAGTGCTCGCCTGCCGGCTGCTCCGGCAGTTGGGCCCAGCCCGACGGCGCGGGTCGCTCTGGCTGCTGGGACCACCCCGCCGGTTCCGCCCACGCCGGAGGGCCGGCTGGCCCGGGCTCCCCCGTCCACTCCCGGTCTGCCGGCCGCGTGGTGCCCGCCGGCCCTGCCGGGACCATCCTGCCTCCCTCACGGGGAGGACCCGCGGCCCGAGAACGGACCGCCTCATGGCGGCCGGCCTCGCGCGAGCGGCCGACCTGGTCGACCTGGTCGGGACGGTCGGGACGGTCCAGCGGGCCGGTCGACTCGGCACGCTGCCGTGGCCGGGCGGGCGCCGCGGTCGGCGCGGGAAGACCACGGCGGTGGCCGTGGACGCGTGTGGAGGAGAAGGGATCGGCATAGGTGACCCCACCCAGCGCCGCGAAGATGACGACCGCGAGCACCGAGAACGCCAGGACACAGACGAGAAGCGCGAGAGTGATCGGATCGGCGCCGGTGACTGGTTCGGGTGTCGCGGTCGCCTCGACCCTGGTGGCGACCATGGCCGTGTAGTGCATGCCGCAGACCGCGATGGCCATGACGACCGAGGCGACCGCCACGTGCCACCCTGTCACCACCCGGAAGGCGATCCACATGGCGGCCAGCGCCGCGCCGATGGCGATGGCGACCGACAGCACGACGATCGGGCGCCGGTAGGTGATGTCACTGCCCACATGCATCGCGGCCATACCCGTGTAGTGCATCGCCGCGACCCCCAGCCCGGCGATGACACCGCCGGCGGCGAGTCGCGCGCGGCTCTCCCGGCGGCGGGCGACGAGAGAGAGACCCACCGCAGACACCACGATCGCGATGAGCAGCGACAACCCGGTCAACGGGAGGCTGTAGCGCAGGTCCCGGTCGGCGACCTGGTAGCCGATCATCCCGATGAAGTGCATCGACCAGACCGCCCCGCCCCCCAGCGAGACGGCGGCGAGCGTCGTCCAGACGTACCGCGACCGACCCACCGCAAAAGGTATGCGCATGGAGCAGACCAACGCGGCGAACGACCCGATCATCGCCAGCAGGACGGACACCGCAACAAACAGAAGATCCTGACTCGCGTGTTGATGGGCAGCCTGCGCCGTGATCAATGTTCCCCCCGGGAGCGAAAAGACGCCCATTTCTAACACAACTTCTCAGTTATCGACAATAAGTCCACTAATTTATACGTTAAGAGATCAGGGCACCCGCTACGCGACGAAGACAGCCGTCTCGGGACTTCAGTCCCTGACGTGGCAGCCCAGGAGGCCCTTCCTTCCCCGGCCGATCTGCCTCACCCAGGACCAGGCTCGTCACGATGAGTGACCACCAGCAACCTCGACCTCAGGCCCGCCCTCGGACCAAACAGACTTTCCCGCGGCGACACCCGGCCATTCACGACACCTCGCCCTAGCCTCCCGAGAAGTCCCTCCGCACTCCGGGTAACCATCGAACGAAATAGCATCGAAATATCAGTGAAGCAGGACGGACACAGGGACCGCCGGCGGCTGCCGATTCGGGCCGGGGGCAGTGACGGCCCATCGCGTATTGGCAGCCCGGGAGGAACGCCCGTTTGCGACATGAAGCGACGCGCGGGATGCCCTGGCTCGAAAGTGCCACTGCCGGTCGAAGGCGTGGATGGGATGCGACACGGCCGCCGGATGACGTGCGCGGTGGACCCGGTCCGGTCGGGCGCGGAGGAGCGGCTGGTGGGCCGGAGCGGGGATGAGCTGCTTCGCAGTCGAAACTGCCAGCGCAGGAGCATTCCCAGACGCATGTGCATCCTCCGATGACGCTTCTGTGCCACCCGGGCCCCGGCCTCCGGACCTGCGCAGATGCCAAACCACGGGCGGTGGGGCACCCATGGGTAGCTGCAATCGGTTGACTGGAGACCCTTATCTGGAACACGCTTCCGGGTGCCGGGGGGCAAACGTCAGTGCCGTCCACGGGGAACACTCCGGTGCCGGCGCGGAACACATCCGGAAAGGAAACTCATCACACTGCGGGTGTCGTCCCCGCCGCCGGCGTTCGCGAGCTGGGGCGAGGGTGGCAACCGCCGTCGGAGCAGTCATGGCTGCGTTGGAAAGACCGACGAAGGCCAACGAGTACATCCGGAGGAAGACCAGTGTCTGACGGGCTCACGCCAACCGGCCGGAATGCAGTACCCGGCGCCCTCCACAGCCCGGTGCGCAGCTCCCCCCGCAGCGCCGCGCCGACAGGCGGCGCACCCCTCGGTGGGCACCCCGGCGGTGGACATGCCGCCGGTGGCCACACCACGAACCGACGTCCCAAGACCGGGCATGTCCACGCCGGCCATCTGCACGGCGGCCCTCTCGACAACGGCTCTCTCGACAGCGGCGCGGTCAGCCTCGCTGTCGGCCCGCCGCAGGAGTTCACCTCCCGGCTCGGCCAGCGCACCCTCGCCTCCAGACTGGCCCGCACCATCGAGCTGGAGATCATCCGTCGCGGCTGGCCCGTCGGCGAGGGACTCGGCTCCGAAGCCCAGCTCATGGAGCGCTACCAGGTCGGCAGATCCGTGCTGCGCGAGGCGGTCCGGCTGCTGGAAAGCCGCTGGGTCGCGCGACCTCGGCCGGGGCCCGGGGGCGGCCTCGTCGTGACCGCCCCCGACCACGATGGCGTCCGCGACGTAGCCCGGGTCTACCTCGACTTCGCTCGGGCCCGGCCGGAGCACCTGTGCGAGACCTGGTCAGCGCTGGAGGCAGTGGCCGTGCGGCGGCTGGCCGAGCAGATCGACACCGCCGGCCTCGCCCGGCTGCGCGGTGCACTGGAGCCGATCGCGCCCGGCGCCCGGGCCACCGGCGGGCGGTCGCGGAACCGGCCGGGCGGCTCACGCTCGGGCCCCGTCGCCGCCGGCACGGCCGGTGAGGCGTCCGTGCTGCTGCACCTGGAGATCGCCCGCCTGGCGGGCAATCCGGCCGCCGAGCTGTTCATCCGGGTACTCGCGGATCTCGCGCATCCGCACGACGAGGGTGACCGGCTGGGGCAGTGGTGGCAGCATCCGCTGCATGCCGAGATCGTCGACGCGATCACCCGGGGCGAGGCCGCACTGGCGGAGCATCTCGCCCGGTCCTGCATCCGGCGGCACGTCGAGGAAGCCATCGCCCAGCGGCACTGATTACCCGCTCACCCGCACCCGCACCCGCACCTGACCCGGCGACCGGCGCCGCTCGCGCCGCCTGCCGGCAGCCTTGTGGGCCCGGTTGCCGCATACCTGGCCACATGTGCGCCCGGGACGCGTTGTCGTCCCGGGCGCAATGCGTGCAGCACTATTGCGGGGCCGGACTCATTGCGGCACGCACGTATTTCCGGGCGGGGCACGGCGCACGGACCTGATCCGCAACGCGGCGTGATGGGAACACCGGTGGCGGGGCATGCTGACGGACGTTTCCGGGTGGTGCAGGAGCGGGGCGCTGCAGGAGCGGGACGGCCCTGCCGGGGCCGCACCCACCGGCCTTCATCCGTCAGAGCTCGCACAGTAACCTGGTTACCCCCGCCACCACCGGTGTCTCAATGGTGGAAAGCCGTCCGTGGCGCCGCCGGCGTGGGCCTGTGACACCGGAAGAAAAAGCCACGGACACAGGTGCCGGTCTATCCGCAGCGCGGGTGTGATTGCATCGACAACAGAACCTCGGGCGAGATGGAGTACCTGGGCGACACCCCGCGGGCAGTCGCACCGAAGCACATGAGGACCACATACCCGGCGGCACACTGGGCACTCCCCCGATTCCGGACCGTGTATCGTTCTTTCCGCCAGACGGAGAAACCGGCCTCGGCGGCAGCAGCGTGCCCGGGTTGGTGTCACAATCGACCCCATTCATCGGTACCGGCGGCGCGTCGGAACGCCCACGGCGCCATGCGCTGCGACCGTTCTCGAGAGGCACGGAAGAATGACGGTATCCGCGCAGCAGCATGACGGTCGGAACGCACCCGGTACGAGCGGGCCGTCAGCGGCCCGGACCGAGCCCCGCAACGGCCTGGCTCGCCAGCAGATCCGGGTGCCAAAAACCGCGGAACTCGTCGCAGCCCAGCTCCGCCGCCAGATCGTCCGCGGTGAACTCGTCGAAGGCGACGCCCTGCCCCCCGAAGCCGTCCTCATGGAACAGTTCGGCGTCTCCCGCCCCACCCTGCGCGAAGCCTTCCGCGTCCTCGAATCCGAAGCCCTCATCTCCGTCCGCCGCGGCGCCCACGGCGGAGCCCGCGTCCACACCCCCGACGGCCAGGTCGCCGCCCGCTACGCCGGCCTCGTCCTCGAACACCGCCACACCACCGTCGCCGACGTCCACACCGCCCACACCCTGCTCGAACCCGCCGCCGTCCGCCTCCTCGCCACCCACCACACCGACACCACCCTCACCGCCCTGCACACCGCCCTCACCCACACCGACCCCAATCACTTCCACCACCAGCTCCTCGAACACGCCGGCAACCAGACCCTCACCATGATCGCCGGCATGCTCCGCCACATCCTCGACACCCACACCAACCCCAGACCAGCAAAAATACAC
>NZ_JBFLUG010000370.1:0-1598 GCF_041008525.1 Parafrankia sp. FMc2
GGAACTGCGCGGCCAGCACCCCCAACCCGACCCGGTCCACCAACCGGTCCCCGGCCTTCTCCTTGACCTGACCACGCCTCGGCACAGCCAGAACCTACACGATCAGACCTTAAGTTCCTGGTATTGGCGGATGACCTCACGTGGGGTTTTGCCTTCCGCGAGGCGTCGTTGCTGGTAGGCGCGGGTGCGGGGGTCGCAGCGCAGACGGGTAATGACAATGCGGTGGAGGGCGGCGTTGGCTTGGCGGTCGCCGCCGCGGTTGAGGCGGTGACGGTGGGTCTTGCCGGATGACGCTTCGAGCGGGCTGACGCCGCACAGGGCGGCGAAGGATGCGTCGCTGGCCAGCCGTTGCGGGTTGTCGCCCGCGGCGATGAGCCAGGGCCGCGGCTGTATCTGGTCCCACGCCGACGCGGGTGAGCAGTGCGGGTGTGTGACGGGTGAGCAGGGTGGTCAGCTGTCGGTTGAGGTCGTTGACCTCGTCGGTGAGCTGCAGGATCCGGGTGGCCAGCCGGCGTAGCGTGTAGCGCGCGGTGGTGGGGGTGTCGAGCGGTGCGACCTCATCGAGGGCGGCGCATCGGCGGACGAGGGTCATGGGGCCCAGTCCTGTGAGGGATTCACGCAGGGCCGGGTCGGCGCGGACCAGGACGGCTTTGAGTTGGTTGACGGCCTGGGTTCGGGCTTTGACCGCGGAGGTGACTCTGCTGCTTAATTCGGGGTTTCGGCTGCGAGTTGGTGGCTGAGGCGGGTGAGTCTGCTGGTGCGGGGTGTGAAGGGCGGCTGGTGGGGGTTCCCGTGGGCGTCGAGGCGGATGACGTTGATCGCGGTGGCGGAGAAGGCGTGTTGGAGGCGGGTCTTGGGCAGGCCGCGGTAGCGGGCGTTGCGTAGGCCGGTGACGTCGAGGGCCTGGTTGATGGTTCCCTCGATCCCGGCGCGTAACGCGTACCGGGTCTTCCAGGTGTCGGTGGCCTGCTCGGCCCGGGCGGTGGCCAGGGTCTCGTGAAGCTCCTTCGGGCGCAGGCTGAGGAAACGGGCGCCGCGGGCGGAGGCGGTGCAGGCCTTGCGGGTGGGGCAGGGGTGGCAGTCGGTGCGGGCGAACTGGACAACGATGGCGTCGCGGTCGTGCTGGCGGACGGGGTACCAGCCGGTGCTGGTGTGGCCCTGCGGGCAGCGGGCCTGGCGGGTTTTCCAGTCGATCCGGAACGCGGTCTTGTCGAACCCGGCGTGGGCTCTGGCCTGGGGTGAGTGGTCGAGCAGGGCGGGGGTGACCATGGTGATGCCCCGGGTCGCGGCGTCGTGGATGAGGTCGGCGGAGGAGTAGCCGGCGTCGAGGTAGTGCTCGGCGGGGGTGAGGCCACGCTCGGCGAGGGTGGCCTGGACGGTCTCGGTGGCCTTCACGTCCGGGACGCTCGCCTGGGTGGTGAGAACATCCGTGATCAGCCGTAACGGCAACGCGTCGGCGTCGGCGTCGGCGTCGGCGGGAGGGTCGCAGGTTTCGGTGAGGGTCGGGTAGCGGCGGCGCATTGCTGCGCCGCCGCCCCCTCGGAACCCGGCGTGCCACTCGTCGCGGCACCGGGCTCGGGCTCCCACATGGGCGGGCA
>NZ_JBFLUG010000371.1:0-1597 GCF_041008525.1 Parafrankia sp. FMc2
CACGATCAAGACCCTGCTCAAACGCGTTCAGTACCGGCCCGACCTGATCGCCGGCTTCCTCGGCCAGACCGAGCTGATCATCGACCCGGAACCGCCGTAGCCAGACCCCGACCATTCAAGATCTGTAGCCCGCGAGGTCGGCGGCCAGTTGGTGCTGTCACAGTCAGATCAGGTGAGCAGCATCCGGCGTGCCAGCCGCTTCCAACCTGCCAGATGGGGATCGGAGCTCGGGTCCCGGGGGTCGAACGCGTAGGTGAGGGCGACGCCGCGCATGCTCGTGTTGAGGATGTCCCGTACGTCGGCATACTCGGGGCGCGAGGTCAGGTCAGAACCGAACATCTCGTCGATCACGGTGCGGATCGTCGCGCCGAGCGCCTGCTCCTTCGGCGCGAGCGCCTCGGCCAGGTGGCGGTTCGAACGAGCTGCGAGCCAGAGCTCGGTCGCGGCCCAGAAGTAGCCCTGCTGGTACATCGACCAGAGCGCGTCGACGGCGGCGTCGATGCGCTTCCCGGGGTTCTTCGGCCGGACAGTCCGCTCCCCCGTGCTCGCGACCCGTGCCTCGGCGATGTGCTGGACCGCCGCCACGAGAAGTGCGTCGCGGTTGGGGTACTGGTGCAGCAGGCGGCCCCGACTGACACCTGCCCGCTCCTGGATCTTCAGGGTCGACGCGCCGCTGTAGCCGAGCTCGATCAAGACGTCGACCGCGGTGTCGAGGATGTGCTGCTGTGTCACGCGGCTGCGCGCCTCGTAGTCGCCGTAGCTCGGCTCTGCCACCGACTTTCTCATCGCCAACGTCCGACCTTCCCGTCAGTTCACCGCCTGCCGACGAACCGGGAGATGAGCGCCGCAGTTGCGTCGTCACCCATGGCGCGCGAGATCGTCGCGGCCTCGTCGTCGAGGTGCTCGTCGAGGCCGCGACCCCACGATGCCCGGACGAGCCTACGAGACTCGCCGAGTGCGCGGATCGGACGCGCCGCGAGAGCGACGGCGTGCTCGCGTGCCCGCGCCAGCAGGTCGGCGTCAGGGCAGACCTCTGTGACGATCCCGAGGTCGAGTGCGCGGGCAGTCGCGACCGGCTCGGACGTCAGGATCAGCTCGGTCGCGCGCCGCTGGCCGACTGCCCGCGGCAGCAGCCAGGACAGCCCGCCGTCCGGGGTGAGGCCGACCGAGGTGTATGCCGTGACGAACCGGGCGGACTCCCCGGCGACCACGATGTCGGCGCCGAGGACAAGCGAGAACCCGATCCCGGCCGCGGCGCCCTGAACCGCGGCCACGACCGGCTTGCGCAGCCCGTGGATCGCTCGGACCGCCTCGTGCGCGGCTCCGGCGAGCTCCGCCGCAAAGGCCGAACGGTCCGGTGCTGCCGCCATGGCGGCGAGGTCTCCCCCGCCGCAGAACCGGTCGCCGCGACCGCGGAGCAAGACCACGTCGACGTCCGGGTCTGCGTCCGCGCGCTGGATCGCGCCGGCGAGATCGCGGGCGACCGTGAGGTCCATGGCGTTGGAGACCTGGGGACGGTTGAGCACCACCTCGGCGACGCGGCCGTGAGCGGCGTACTCGACCGAGGGCGTGGGGGTGGGGGTGCGTTGTGGTATAC
>NZ_JBFLUG010000372.1:0-1572 GCF_041008525.1 Parafrankia sp. FMc2
GGGGATGGTCGATGCGGCCGGTGGGACGGTGTCCTGGGGCGTCTGCGGGGTGCGGGCGGGGCCGCGGCGGCGGGAGGTCAGGGCCCACCAGCCGACCCGCCAGAAACCCTCGGCGACGATTGCGCGGCTCATCTTCGAGGCGCCGCGTTCGCGTTCGACGAAGTCGATGGGGACCTCGATGACGCGGAAGCCGGCCTGCCAGGCGCGCCAGGCGAGGTCGACCTGGAAGCAGTAGCCCTGGGAGGCGACCTGGTCGAGGTCGCGGGCGCGCAGCACGTCGGCGCGGTAGGCGCGGAAGCCGGCGGTGGCGTCGTGCAGGGGCACCCCGAGGGCGGCGCGGACGTAGGCGTTGGCGCCGCGGGACAGGACGAGTCGGCTGCGGGGCCAGTTGTGGACGGTGCCGCCGGGGATCCAGCGGGATCCGATCGCGATGTCGGCCCCGGTGAGGCCGTCGAGCAGCCTGGGTAGCTGTTCGGGCTGGTGGGAACCGTCGGCGTCCATTTCGACGACGATGTCGTAGCCGTGCTGCAGGGCCCAGGTGAAACCGGCTATGTAGGCGGAGCCGAGGCCGGACTTGCCGGCGCGGTGCAGAACGTGGATGTGGCTGTCGCCGGCGGCGAGCTCGTCGGCGATCTCTCCGGTGCCGTCCGGGCTGGCGTCGTCGATGACGAGCAGGTCGACCGCGGGGTTCGCCGTGCGGAGCCGGCGCGTGGTGTCCGGCAGGTTGTCCCGTTCGTTGTAGGTCGGGACGCAGACGACGACGCGGGTGGCTTCCACGCCTCTCCTTTTCTGGTCGGGGCCGGCGGCGGGCTGGGGCGTCTCGGCGGGGTGCTGGGTGTCGCCGGCGCTGGTCGGGGGGTCGGTGTTGTCGGTCGGGTCGGTGTGGCGGCGGGAGCGTCGACTGTGCGCCAGTGCGGCGATCATGGAGAGTGCCCCGAGTGCGGTGAGCACCATCTCCGGGACGATACCGAGCCGGGTGGCGAGGGTGTGGCTGGTGCGCAGGGGCAGTGGTGCGGTCAGGACGCCTGCCTCGTACAGGCCGGTCTGGGTGAGGATGGTGCCGTCGGGGGCGATGAGGGCGCTTTCGCCGCTGGTGGAGACCTGGACGGTGGCGCGGCCGTGTTCGACGGCGCGCAGCCGGCTCATGGCGAGCTGTTGTTCGCTTTCGCCCTTGCGGCCGAAGGATGCGTTGTTGGTCTGGATGACGAGGAGTTCGGCGCCGCGGGTGACGTTGTCGCGGACGAGGCCGTCGTAGGCGACTTCGAAGCAGATGACGTCGCCAATGGTGGTGCCGGCGACGGGCAGGGCGCCGTGGCCGGTGCCGGCGAGGAAGTCGTTGGGCATCTCCTCGGCGAAGCGACTGATGAGTTTCTCGAGGAGGGCGCGGCCGGGGAGGTATTCGGCGAAGGGGACGGGGTGGCGTTTGACGTACATGGCGCCGGTGGGGCCGTCGGTGGTCCAGATGAGGCCGGCGTTGCGGACGTGGCGGTCGCCGGGGCCGTCGAGGACGGCGCCGACGAGCAGGGGGGCGCGGGCGGCGGTGGCGGCGCGGGTGAGGGCCGCGTGGGCGGT
>NZ_JBFLUG010000373.1:0-1564 GCF_041008525.1 Parafrankia sp. FMc2
CCGTCAAGCACGGACTGAAACGTGTGCAGTACCGGCCCGATCTTCTTGTCGGGTTCCTTGCCGAGACCGGGCTTGCTTGGGAAGAGCTCGGATCAACATGACTTCTCGCATTAATCATCAGTAGCTGACTGCTTCGCCCGCCGCGAGACCCGGGAGACGTTCGCGCGGATGACCCGGGGCATGCTGATGGAGCTTGAGGACGTCAACTGCTGGAGCCTGGCCGAGGCGATCGGGGAACGGGGCCCGCACCGCCTGCACCATCTGCTGTCCCGCGCGGTGTGGGACGAGGAAGCGGTACTTGGGCGGACAGCGGCCTGGGCCGTGGACCTGCTCGACGACGGCGACGGGATCCTGATCGCGGACGAGACCGGTGACGCCAAGTCGTCCATCGACGCGGTGGCCGCGGCCCGCCAGTACTCCGGCTCGGTCGGCGGCGTGGATCTGTGCCAGGTCGCCGTGCACCTCACCTTCGCATCGTCCACCGGACACTGCCTGATCGGCCGGCGCCTGTACTTCACCCAGGAGTGGGCCGCTGACGAGGAACGCCGCGAACTGACCGGCGTCCCGGACGAGCTGGGCTTTGCCACCAAGCCACAGCTGGCCGAAGACCTGCTCCGCGACGCCGTCGGACAGGGCGTACCCGCCTCCTTCTTCCTGGGGGACGAGGTCTACGGCGGTCGGGAGCTGCGTACCACCTGCCGCGGGCTGGGCCTGGGTTACGTCGTGGGCGTGCGCTCCCACCACCAGGTCATCACCGGCCCGGTCAAGCTGAGTGTGGCCATGGCCACCGCGAAGCTGCCGAAACGGGCCTGGCAGCGGATACCAACCGGCGCGGGGCAGAAAGGCGTACGCGACTACGACTGGGCGATGATCGAGGTCACCGCCGACGACACCCCCGACGGACACGCCCCCGATGCGGGGACGTCCGTGCTGCTGGTCCGCCGGCACCGCTACACCCGCACCGTGTCCTACTACCGCTGCTTCGCCCCCGGACCGGTGCCCCTGGCGCGGCTGGTGTCCCTGGTGTGCCGCAGGTGGCGGGTAGAGGACGACTTCCAGGACGCCAAGGAGATCTGCCACCTCGACAAAGGCCAGGTCACCTGCTGGAACTCCTGGCACCGCTGGAGCGTGATCGCCCTGGTCGCCTACGCCTTCCTGGCCGTCACCGCCGCCAGCGAACGCGCAGCCCACACGAGCCGGAACGACCCCACCGAAGCCGACCTCGTCCCGCTCAGCAGCCACGAACTCCTGCGCCTGCTACGGGCCTTGATCCTTCCGCCGCCCCGACGAGACCGCGACCACCTGCTGTGGTGGTCCACCTGGCGCCGCCGCCACCAACACCACGCCCGCCGCTGCCACCGCCGATGGCACACCTACGCCGACACCACACCATGATCAGGCAGCACACCGGCAGCTATCTACAGCTGCCGTAACAGCCCAAGGCTCCGGCACGCTCGCGTTCTGAGTTGATCTGTCCGTGATCTTCGGGTCTGGTGGTTCGTCCGGGTTGTCAGGGGAAGCCGTGAAGGTCGAGTGCGGCGGTGGCGGTCTTGTGGGCGCGGCG
>NZ_JBFLUG010000374.1:0-1563 GCF_041008525.1 Parafrankia sp. FMc2
GTGTGGGTGTACTGCGGGTCGGGGTACCGGGCGGCGATCGCGGCGGGGCTGCTGGCGCGGGCCGGGCGCACGGTGGTGCATCTCGATGACGACGTCGACGGGGCCGCCGCCGTGGGTCTCGTCGTCCGCGGCGGGTAAGGCCCCGGCCCGGCGGCCCTCCGGCGGTGGGGCCCGGTGGGGCCCTCCGACCCCGGGGATTGGACCTGCGGGTCCAGTCCGTGTCACGGTGGGGCTGTGGAGCGAACGTTGACGGCGAAGGGGGCGGCGACCCGGGAGCGGATCGTCGCCGGGGCGGCGGCGCGGATCCGTGAGCACGGGGTGGCCGCGACGACGCTGGACGACATCCGGGAGCGGACCGCGACGAGCAAGAGCCAGCTGTTCCACTACTTCCCCGGCGGCCGGGAGGAGCTGCTGCTGGCGGTGGCCCGCTTCGAAGCCGACCGGGTGCTCGCCGACCAGCAGCCGCAGCTGGGCGCGTTGACGTCGTGGGAGGCGTGGGAGGGCTGGCGGGAGAAGGTGCTGGCCCGCTACCGGGCGCAGGGCCGCGCCTGCCCGCTCGGGGGGCTGCTCACCCAGGTCGGGCGGGCCACCCCGGGCGCGCAGGCGGTGGTCGCGGAGCTGATGGCCCGCTGGGAGGCGGAGCTGGCCGCCGGGGTGGTGGCGATGCAGCGCGGCGGGTTCGTCGATCCCGGGCTGGATGCGGCGCGGGAGGCCGCGGCGTTGCTGGCCGGGCTGCAGGGCGGGGTGCTGATGCTGATGACCACCGGCCGGCTGACGTATCTGCAGGCCGCGTTGGACGTCGGGCTGGAACGGCTGCGCCGCGCCGGCGGGGAACGGCCGGTGCCGTAGCGGCCGGTGCGGCGCCGGCCGGGGGCTGCCGGGGGCTGCCGCTACGCGGGGATGCCGCGGCGTTCGAACGGCTGGAAGCCGTCGAGGCTGGTGGGGGTGCTGATGACGGAGCCGAAGTCACCGTTCGGTGGCGCGAGGAGTTTCCAGTCGCCGTCGACCCAGCGGACCGTGAGCCGGTACACGGCGTACTTGTGCTGGCTGCCTCGGGTGGCGACCAGCAGGTAGCTGATGGTCGCCTCGTCGTCGGTGTAGGCGTGGAGGGTGAACCCGTGGGAGCCGACGCCGGTGCCGTCGGTCTGCTCGCCGGTGGCGGGGACGTCGGGACGTCCATCACGGTGCACCCGGCGCAGCAGGTCGACCTGGCCGTCGCCGATCACCTGACGTTCGATGGTCGGCCGGTAGATCGGCTCCCCCAGGCTGCCGTCGGCCCGCCCGGCGATGTTGATCCCCGCAACGACCGCGCCGAGCGGGGTGCGCGTGAACCCGGTGGCCAGGTTGTTGTCCAGGCGTGACGGTCCGGCGGACGGGCTGCGGGCGATGCGTTCCCCGCCGGGCAGTTCGTACAGCTCGGTGTCGACGAAGCCGATCTCGGTGGGTGCGGTGGTCGCCGCGCCGGCCGGTGCGGTGTCCTCAGGCTGACAGCCGTACCCGCAGCTCACGGCGGTGATCATAGGGTTCCGGGGGCATGAGGACACGTCCTGATCGTGCGTGGGC
>NZ_JBFLUG010000375.1:0-1557 GCF_041008525.1 Parafrankia sp. FMc2
CTAGTGCAGCCGCGCGTAAGTCTTGCTGGCTTGGTTGGTGGTCATTCGGTCCAGGCGGTGGGGTCGCTGGCGTAGAGCCCGCAGGCGCAGTCGAGGGCCTGTTCGGGGGTGCCGGTGGGTTGCCCGTCCGGTAGGTAGGAGTCCTCGTAGGCGCCGCGGCTGTCGAGGTAGATCGCGAAGCCCCACCGGTCGGGCTGGCCGGTGTAACGCAGCCGGCACAGTGGGTAGGGGTCGGCGTCGGCGGGCTCGTCGGTGAAGACCGCGTCGAGGTAGGCGAAGTCGCCGCGGTAGCGGACGGCCAGGTCACGCAGCTGGGGCCAGCGGGCGGTGTGCCGGGTGTGCAGCCGGTGTTGCAGCACTACCCGGGCCGTCTCGGGGATCTTCGCCACGTCTTCATCCTGCCCGTCCCGGTGTGTCGGGCCCGCGTCCGGGCCCGGCCGGTTCTTCCCTGTCGTCCTGGAACTGCCCCTTCCAGGATGTGCGTGGTGAGCGGTGGGTAGACGGGCGGGTGGTCCACGGGTGGTTCTCGGGGCCGCGCAGCGGCAGCGGTTCAAAAAGCTCGCCGGAACGGTGAGTGCCCCGTTCGACCAGGTCAGACGGGCCCGGATCCTGCTGGACGCGGCTGATGGCCGGTGGGGGCCGGCCGCGCTCGGCCGCCGTCACAGCGTGCACGCGGACACGGTCCGCCGGCTGTGCGCCCGGTTCGCCGTGGACGGCGAGGCGGCGCTGGTCGACCGGCCTCGCTCCGGCCGGCCGCGCCGCTACGGTGCGGACGCCCGGCTCGCGGTGCTGGCCGCGGTCACCGAGACCGCACCGGAGGCGGCGTCGCAGTGGTCGCACCGGCTACTCGCCGAGCATCTCGCCCCGACGGTCGGGATGTCACCGGCACAGATCGGCCGGGTGCTGGCCGACCTCGACCTCAAACCCCACCGGGTCCGCGGCTGGCTCAACCGGCCCGCCGACCCCGACTTCACCGACCGCGCCGCCGCGGTCTGTGACCTCTACCTGCACCCGCCCACGGACGGCGTCGTGATCTCCGTCGACGAGAAGACCGCGATCCAGGCCCGCTCGCGGCGCCACCCGACTCGCCCGGTCCGCTCCGGCTCCCCCGAGAAACGCGAGTTCGAGTACGTCCGGCACGGCACCGTGTCGCTGGTCGCGGCGATGGACGTCGCCACCGGACAAGTCCTCGGCGAGATCATCCCCGGGAAGAACAACTCGGCGAACTTCACCTGGTTCCTGACCAGGCTCGACGAGGCGATCGATCCCGCGCTGAGGATCTACCTGGTGATGGACAACGGGTCGAGCCACACCGCACGCGCGACCCGGGCGTGGCTCGCGGCCCACCCCCGGTTCGTCGTGACCTACACCCCGAAACACGCCAGCTGGTTGAACATGGTCGAGATCTTCTTCTCGACGCTCACCCGCCAGCTCCTGCGACGCGGCGACTTCACCTCCCGCGACGACCTCGCGGAGAAGATCCTCCACTTCATCGAGGTCCACGACCGGACCGCCAAGCCCTACCGCTGGACCTACACCGGCGAACCCCTCAAAGCC
>NZ_JBFLUG010000376.1:0-1552 GCF_041008525.1 Parafrankia sp. FMc2
CGCCCAAGCCTCACGCCCCACCCTCCCCCCGACCGAGCAGTTGGGTACGATGGAGGGCAGCAGGGCCGTTAGCTCAATTGGCAGAGCAACCGGCTTTTAACCGGTGAGTTCAGGGTTCGAGTCCCTGACGGCCCACGTCAAGAGGCAATACATGTACCTATTTTCATGATTTTCCGAGATTCTTTTCCTGACGTTTTCTGGGCTCTTGACAGCTCGCGGACACGCACGACGCCGTGAATCTCCGCGAGGCTCCTACACGAGGTCCCGCCAGCCGTCCACAGGCTGGCCCGACTCCCAAACATTGCTATAAGTCACCTCCGGAGGCTCTGCCTCCGGCCGTACACTCTGCACTGCCACGGCCGACCCGGCCGCGGCCCCACTCCGAAGGTGAGATCCTCATCGGTACATCCCCAACATCCCTGTTCTCCGCACCGGAGGCGGCACAGACCCGGCCCGGCCAGGCCCCGCCCCCGCTGACGTGCGACCTCTTCCGTGCACCCGACTTCGGGGACTTCAACCCCGACGTCCTCGACACCACAGACCTCGAACCCCCGACTCACGAGGCACCCGCCCCGCAGCGATCAACCTCGCAGGCATCCCGCCGTCCACCCCACCCCGGTGGACGTGCTTCGTCACCGCGACCGCAGACCTACAACCGCCGGACCTACAACCGGTAGACCCCGCTACGGAACGCCGAACGTCCGCGCGGGCATCCGCCACATCCGACCCGACACAGCTCTCTCATCCTGAGCGTGCATCGTCCAGCCTGAAAACCGGGCGGCCTGCCAGCACTCCTCGGACGGACCCGGGCGCCGTGCTGCCTACCCTGATCGATGATGACGATCGGCGTGGACCTGGCGGCGGAGCCGAAGAAGACCGCCCTCGCCCGGATCGACTGGTCGTCAGGCTCAGCAACGGTGCGCGATGTCCACCTCGACACCACCGACAGCACGATCGTCGAGGCGGTCACGAACGCGGACGAGGTCGGTATCGACTGCCCGTTCGGCCGGCCCGAAGCCTTCGTCGCCTTCATCACCGCCCACCAGCGCGGGAACGTGGACGTCCCCCAGGGGCTCACGGGTCTGCAGTGGCAACGCGCCCTGGCGTACCGGGTCACCGACCAGCGGGTCCAGGCAAAGACAGGGCTGCGGCCCCTCGGCGTCACGGCAGACCGGATCTCGCACACGGCAATGCGCTGCGCGGGACTCCTGGCAACACTCGCAGGCCAGGACATACCCGTGGACCGCGCCGGTGCTGGCGTGGTCGTCGAGGTGTACCCGGCCGCCTCCCTCACCGGATGGGGGCTGCCGCACCTCGGCTACAAGACCAGGGACAACATCGCCGTCCTTGCAACGCTGGTCGACGCTCTCCTCGACGCAGCGCCGTGGCTTGACCTCGGCGCCCATGCGGATCTCTGCCGCCGATCCCCTGTCTGTCAGAGTCCCGTGAGACACGAGGATCACTGAAACCTCTGTAGCGCAGGGCGAGATGGGATCTTCAAGACCGGTGACGTTGACCATGGCAGACATGGCCTCCTCGAAGCAGGAGGATG
>NZ_JBFLUG010000377.1:0-1541 GCF_041008525.1 Parafrankia sp. FMc2
GTAACTGGTCAGGTCTCGTAGATCGTCGGTTTTTGGTTTCGTGGCAGGCTGGGGCTCTTCGATGACCCGGCGACCCGGGGGTGTTGGCGCCGCGTGGTTGACCAGACCGTAGGGTCCGGGTGTGTCCGGTGATCCGCCCGCGCCGTCGGTGCCGTCGTATGACGAGCTCGCGGCGCTGGTGGTGGAGCAGGCGGCGCTGATCGTGCAGTTGCGGGCCGAGTTGGAACAGGCCCGGGCGCGGATCGCCGAGCTGGAGGCCCAGGTCGCGAAGACGTCGCGGAACTCGTCGAAACCACCGAGCTCCGACGGGCTGGCCAAGCCGCCCCCGACGTCGCTGCGGACGAGGACGGGCCGGCGCCCTGGTGGGCAGAACGGCCATCCGGGATCGACGCTGCGGATGGTCACCGATCCTGATGTGCGCCTGGCGCACGAACCGGGGCCGTGCGCGGGGTGCGGGACGTCGCTTGCGGGCCGTCCGGTGACCCGGACCGAACGCCGGCAGGTCTTCGACCTGCCCGAACTCCGCCCACATGTGACCGAACATCAGCTCCTCGAGCGGGAATGCGGCTGCGGGGCACGCACGAAGGCGACCCCACCTGCCGGGGTGAACGCCCCGGTCCAGTACGGGCCCCGGGTGACCGCGGCAGCGGTCTACCTGTATTCCGGCCAGTTCCTGTCGAAGGACCGGACCGCGACCGCGCTCGCGGAGCTGGTCGGGATCCCCCTGTCCGCGGGCACGGTCGCGGCGATGGCTACTCGGGCCGCCGCCGACCTGACCGGTTTCCTGACCGCTGTGCGTGACCTGCTCGCCGGCGCCGAGGTGGTCGGCGTGGACGAGACCGGGCTGCGCGTCGCCGGGCGGCTGCACTGGGTGCACTGCGCCCGCACCGGGAAGTACACGTTGATCGACTGCCATCCGAAACGCGGGACCACCGGGATCGACGCCCTCGGGGTGCTGACCGGTTTCGGTGGGGTCGTGGTCCACGACGCCTGGGCGCCGTATGACACCTACACGTCCGCCACCCACCAGCTGTGCGTCGCCCACGTGCTCCGTGAACTGCAGGCGATCACCGACACCGCCCCGGCCGGGACCTGGTGCTGGGCCACCCAGGCCGCCGACGCCCTCGTCGCCCTGCACCGCCTCACCGTCGACGCCGCCACCACCGCGGTCGACCCGGCCGACCTGGCGGCCCACACCCGGGCCCTGCGCCACGCCGCCCACATCGGGATCACCCAGACCTCACCGCGAGACACGACACTCATGGCCGCCCGCCACGCCTTGGCCTGCCGCCTCGTGGACCGCGAAACCGACTACCTGCGTTTCACCCGCGACCTGAGGGTTCCCGCGGACAACAACGGCGCGGAGCGCGACATTCGCATGATCAAACTGCGGCAGAAAGTATCCGGGTGTCTCCGCACCCTCACCGGCGCCCGCCAGTTCTGCGCGATCCGAAGCTACCTGTCCACCGCCACCAAACACGGCATCGGCCAGTTCCCCGCCCTCGTCCAACTCGCCGAGGGCCGCCCCTGGATGCCCGCAA
>NZ_JBFLUG010000378.1:0-1530 GCF_041008525.1 Parafrankia sp. FMc2
TGACGGTGACGGTGTAGCCGAGTTTCTCCAGTTCACCGACGAGGTTCTTCCGGCGGCGTTCGGGGTCCCGGCGTCTGCGGGCGTGCCAGTCTCCGCCGAGGTCCTGGTAGACGGTGTTGTTCGCGATGATGTGCCAGTAGGCGATGAGAATGTCGTGGCGGGTGGCACCGATGGCTTTCAGGACGCCGCGGCGGCCGCGGATCTGGGCGTGGTGCGACGCCAGGTAGGTGTCCTTGCTCCGGGCGGCGGCGTGCGCGGCCTCGGTCAACGCGGTCCGTAACCACTTGTTGCCGTGACGGGTCCGACCGGACAGGCGTTTCCCACCGGAGGCGTTGTTCCCCGGGCAGATACCCGCCCAGGACGCGAGATGACCGGCGGTGGGGAACCGGCTCATGTCCAGGCCGACCTCGGCGAGCAGCACGGTGGCGACGACCTCACCCACCCCGGTGATCGTACGGATCCGGTCGACCGTCTCCCGAAAAGGGGCGATCATCACCCCGATCCGGTGGTCAAGCTCGTCGATCTGTTCGTCACACAGATCGATCCGTGCCAGCAGCTGCGCGGCGAGGAAGCCGTGATGGCTGGAACGGAACGTTCCCGCGAGCGCTTCCTGTAGTTGAGGGATCTTGCTGCGGAGTCGGCCGCGGGCCTGATCAGCGAGATACTCCAGGGACTGCTCTCCCTCGATCATCTTCTCCAGGATCGCTCGGCCGGAGACTCCCAGCAGTTTGCTGGCGACGCTGGTGAGCTTCACTCCGGCGTCCTGCATCAGCTTTTCCAGCCGCTGGATCTCCCGGGTCTTCTCCTCGACCACGATCCGCCGGGCCCGGGTGAGATCACGCAGATCCCGTTGGGGTTTCGGGGGTACGAACGAGGCGCGTACCAGGCCGTGCGCGACGAGATCCGAGATCCAGGCCGCGTCGGCCACGTCTGTTTTTCGGCCTGGTACGTTACGGACGTGGGTGGCGTTGAGGAGCCAGCATTCGAACCGGTCCTCCAACATGTGGAACACGGGCTTCCAGTAGACGCCTGTCGATTCCATTCCGACGATGGTCACCCGGTTTTCGGTGAGCCAGTCCGCGAGCAGCCCGAGGGAGCCCCCGGTCGTGGTGAAGGTCCGTACCTCGGTCACCGCCTTACCTGAACCGGTCTGGATACGCACCGCCGCGGCGACCGTGTCCCGGTGCACATCGAGACCCGCGCACCGCGGAAATAACACCTGCATCTGTCACCCTCCGTGGTCAGGAACTCTGTAGGTGCTGTCCGGAGAGGCCCTGAACACAGGAAACTGAGGAACGCGCTCGTGGCAGCAGGAAAGAGTGCCCCAGAACCTCCACCGCCATACTCTTGGACGGGCTCTGAGCACCAGAGATCGCCGACGTCGATCCGGACAGCACCGAGCATCGTGTCCGGTCCGTGACCGCACCGGACCACAACAGCCCGACGGCCAACATCAGGACCACAGCCGTCCCGCGGCCGGACTCAAATTCTCATACGAAAGGGTGGCGGCCACGCCGCCCTGGTTGCTCT
>NZ_JBFLUG010000379.1:0-1520 GCF_041008525.1 Parafrankia sp. FMc2
GTGGCAGGGTTGCTGGACGGGATCAGGTGCCGATCTTCCCGCCGCGCTTCCGGCGGATCACGACGGTCGCCGGGCAGGTTCTGCCGGCGCGTCCGGCCCGGCGGATCTTCGCGAGTAGTGATCCGGATCCAGCGACGCCCGTCGCCCGCCCGCGCGATCGAACGAAACGCGGACGACCGGGACGTCTCCGCCCGCACCCCGTCGCAGCGCCAGGCTCGGAACACGTGGCGCAGCGCCTCAACCCACTCGCCCACCGCACCGGAATCCGCCCCAGCAGCAGCACATCCATCGACGGGGATGAGCGGATCTTCCGAATCGGCGGGATGTACTCGTGGAAGCTCACCCGATCACCAGTCGACGTCGGCATGCGGATCGCCAGGCCGGTGTGAGCCGTCGCCACCGGTAGACGAACGTCAGCCGCGCACGACCCACAGCCACCAGGCGCGAGCGGGCCCGGACAGTTCGCTGTTGTTGGCCACACGGGTGCGCCCGGCAGATATGCGAGCTGGTCGAGCGGCTGCAGGCAGCCGGGCAGTGGAAAAACCACGACCCGGACATCCTCATTGTGGTGGACGCCGGCTACGACGTGCCCCGCCTGGCCTTCCTGCTCCGCGACCTGCCGATCCAGGTGCTGGGCCGGATGCGCTCCGACCGCGTCCTGCGCCGCGCAGCACCGCCCCGCACCCCCGGCATCTACGGCCGCCCGCCCCGCCACGGCGGCAAGTTCGTCTTCGGTGACCCCGGCACCTGGACCATCCCCGACCAGACGACCGTGACCGACACCCGTCTCTACGGGACGGCGACCGTGCGGGCCTGGGACCGGCTCCACCCACGGCTGACCCACCGCTCGGCGTGGGCCGCCGACCTGAGCGTGCTGCCGGTCATCGAGGGCACCATGATCCTGCTGCAGGTCGAGTGCCTGCCCAGCGGCGCCATCCCCAAGCCGGTGTGGTTGTGGTGGTCAGGCACCGATGCCACCGCGGCCCAGGTCGATCTGCTCTGGCAGGCCTTCCTGCGGCGTTTCGATATCGAGAGGAGCAAGCCACGGTGCTGTCATAGCCGTGGCTGTTCGACATCGCCGTCGGTTCCTTCCTTGTCGATGTTGTCGATGCTGGCTGCCTGATTTTTCAGCCAGGGTCGCCGGTTGTGCTGTCCTCGGGGCACCTGGTGCAGGGCGCGGAGGCGTTCGACCTCGGCGGGGTCGGCGCGCACGACGATCAGCCGGGCCTGGGGGTGGAGATATCCGGCGGCCCAGCCGCGGCGGACCCAGGCATCGAGAGTGATGGCGGGCATGTCGAGATGGTCGGCCAGGTCTCGTAGCCACCACTCGTGGTCGTCCAGCTTCGGGCGGGCGTGGCGGGTCGGGGTGCGGGTCCGCTGGATGCCCAGGGCCCTTAGAGCGTGTCTTGCGTGGCCGCTTCGGGTACATATCTGATCATGGATGTGTTGGAGAGCAGCCTCGCCGGGCGGCTGGTCCCGGACGAGCTGTGGGAGCTGGTGGAACCGCTCCTGCCCCGGTT
>NZ_JBFLUG010000037.1:0-66012 GCF_041008525.1 Parafrankia sp. FMc2
CGACGAACTGCGCGACAGCGTCAAGAAGGCGTTCGCTCGCCTCTTGGCCACACCGGAGATTATCCGAGGCTTCTTCCGATCTCCAGACCTGTCCTACATCAATATTCCACTAACTTAGTTTTCTCTTGGTAGTTGGACGGACGATGACACCGTGGATTCCGGCACCCCCAATGATGATCACCAAACAGGCGAGCTTTCCCCGCTGCGTCCTGCCGTTCTGGCAACGGCCTCCGCGGGCTGGTTGATCTGGACGTCGACAGAATTCCCAGCGGTCCTCGAACCGCACGCACTTACTGGCGATCGGCTGGACGATCGCATTTCGGACACCGATGGGCATGGGGCGGCACTGAAACCCGGTCGTGCCGACTTGGTAGACATCGGTGGAGCCCTGCTCGTCCCGGTGTGCTGCCCGCGGACGATGGTCGCGGGCAGCACACCGGCGGTGCCCTGCGGCAGGCAGCGCGTGCCGGGGATCGCCGAGGTCTCGGGTTCCTCTGTCATGCGACTGGCGGCGCGGGCCGATGGCCGGTACCGGGAGGGCGATGGTCCGGGATCAGAGGAGGGACGCGGGCCTGAAGATCACGTAGGCTTTGGCGGCCGAGGCCACGGGTGCTCCGACGGCCGGGACCGCGGTGACAGCCGCGGTGTTCCAGACGCTGCCGATCAGGACGTCGGCCGCGGTGGTCGTGTACTGGGCTGGGCAGGCCATGGTCGCGCCGGGTGCCAGGGTGGTAGACGGGCAGGTGATGGCGCCAAGCCGATCGTCAACGAGCCGAATGCCTGACAGGGCGAGGCGGGACGGGTTCGTGACCCGGTAGACATAGGTGATTGTCTGGCCTGGGGCCGCGAAGGTGGCGGGGGTCGCGGCCTTCACCAGGCTGATCGCGCCAGCGATGTCCTCGAATGACACCCGCGCCTGGGACAGCGACCTCACGGTTACTCCGGTGGGCGGAGTCGCGGTGGCTGCCGCGGTGTTCACGATGCTGCCGGCTGCGACATCCGCCGCGGTGGTCGTGTACTGGGCCGTGCACACCATGGTCGCGCCGGGTACCAGGGTGGTGAACGGGCAGGTGATGGCGCCGAGCCGATCGTCGACCAGCGAGACTCCCGAAAGTAGGACCTGGGAAGGGTTTCGCACCCGGTAGACATAGGTGATTGTCTCGCCGGCGGCGGTGAAGGTTTCCGAGAGCCCGACCTTCTCCAGTGCTATTGCACCGGCCGCGGGCATGGCGACGACCTCTGTACCGGCGGTCGCGGTCACGGGTGGCCCGGCGGGCGGGTTCGCGGTGACGGTCGCGGTGTTCTGGATGCTGCCGGCAGTGATGTCGCCCTCGGTGGCTGTGTACTGCGCCAGGCAGTCCATCGTCCCGCCGGGCGGCAGGCTCGTGGCTGGACAGGCCACAGCTCCGAGACGGTCGTCGACCAGTGACACCCCGGACACCTCGACTGCGCCGTTGGTGATTCTGTAGCCATAGGTGATCACCTGTCCGGGGCTGGTGAACGTCGTGGGGCTCGGAATCTTGGAGAGGCGGAGCGCCGGTGCTGATCCGGTGTACGGGACGGCCGCCGTGGTCCGCCTTGTAATAATTGCCCCTTCGGCCCGCTCGCCCATGGCGAACACGGTGTTCGCAACGCCTCCGGCGACCACATCGGCCTGGGTCGTCGTGTACTGCGCGGTACAGACGAGAGGCTGCAGGCGCGGCATCTCGGTGGACGGGCACGGAACCGGACCGATCTTGCTGTCGACCAGCGACACGTTCGTCAGGCCTGTGACGGCGCTGATCAGCCGGTAGGTATAGGTGAGCACCTCACCTGGACCGGAGAACTGGCTCGGGGTCGCCTGCTTGGTGAGCGAGAGCCAGTTGTTGTTGCCGAAGGGCACACTTGCGCTGGCTCGTTGGGAGACGGGCTGACCCGTGGTGCTGGTCCCGGTCACGGTCGCCGTGTTCACGATGACGCCCGCGAGCACGTCGGCCTCGGTGACCGTGTACTGGGCCGTGCAGGTCATTCTGCCGCCGGGAGTCAGAATGCTGGACGGGCAGGAAACCGCACCGATCTGGTCGTCGACCACGGTTATGCCCACCACCCCCAGCGGACCGTTGACCACCTGGTAGGTGTAGGGCAGAACCTCCCCGGGCCGGGTGAAGAAGCTGGCGCCTGTCTTGCCGACGATGAGCGAGGGGACAAGGCCGCTGTAGGGGATGGTCACCGATTCCTGCCTGACGATGCGCGTACCGGTGACCTCGGTCAGGGTCAGCGTGGCGCTGTTCGAGGCAGCTCCGGCCGTCACGTCCGCGCTGGTCGTCGTGTACTGGGCCACGCATTCCATCGAAGCGTTCGGCGCCAGGCTGGTGGCGGGGCATGAGATCGGTCCGATATCGGAGTCGGTCACCGAGATCTGGGTTGCGGTAACAGGGCCGTTAACCACGAGGAAGGTGTAGGTGATGACCTGCCCGGCGCCATCGAAATGGAACACGCCGGAAGTCTTTCTGAAGACGACCTGATCCGTCTGCGCGGATGCGGCCGTGGCGACCGAGAAAATCGCTCCAAAGGCCAGTATGACCGCGAGGGCTCGCGCTGTGGTGCGGGTTGCGGCTCTTGTTCTCCTCCCTGATCGGGCTCGTGGCGCGCCGTGTTGCCTTCTTATGTGAAACATGAGTCTTGCTCCGTACTCGCAGGAGCGGTCGCCGGTATGGCTGACCGAACGGCGAGATTAACGGTCTGATGGCACAGCGTCACGCACGTCGTTGTGGTCGTTTCCGTGCCGGCCGGAATGTCATGAAAGACATTATTGTGCTCGGGCGTCCCGCGCCGAACGGCCGAAGGAATCCGTCGCATCCACCGATCCGCAGGAGATGCGGGGTGATGCGGTCATCAGCCCCTCCGTCACCCGCGGCTCATCGTCGGGTCCGCGAGTCGCCAGGAACGCTCGTCGAGAGCCTGCCGCCCGGTTCCGTGCCCTCACCGGCAGTGAACGTGAGGCCCTGCGGCTGGTCGACGCAGGATGCACCGACCACGAGATCGCCGCTCGGCTGGTGGTCTCCCCCTCACAGCGAAGACCCCACGTCGGCCGCATCATGGCGAAACCGGGCGCGCGGGACAGGTGCCAGGTCGTGGTCAGGGCGTATGAGTCATCGGACTGGCAGCTCGATCTCGGCGGTGCAGTCGACCAGCACGCCGCCGTCCTGGTTGGTGAGCTTCAGCTTCACCTGGACCAGCGGCACACCCCACGCCGAGTCCGCCTGCCTGTCGACGATCTCGGCGTCGAAGTAGGTGACGTCGCCCTCGAAGGCGGGGCCGCGGAAGTTGGCCTTGGTATGGCGGACCATGCCGTCGTGGCCGGCCCAGTAGGCGAGGTAGTCGGTGCACCAGGCGCCCATCGTGGCGCCGTAGCCGTAGGCGCGGGCCATGCCGACCTCGCTGGCCTTGTCGGCGTCGATGTGGCCGCGCGACGGTCCGACGTAGAGGCCGTCGCGCAGCCTCGGATCGATTCTGGCGCCTTCCTCGTCGAAGCCGAAGCCGTCGACCCAGCCCGGGTCCTGGTTGATCCAGGGGTCCTCGACGCCGGGCGGTGCGGTCCAGTGGGACGTGCCCCAGATGTTGAACAGGAAGGCGCGGTACTCGGTGGTGAAGCTGGCGATGCTGTGCGGGCCGATCACCCGGCGCGGCAACGTGTCTCCGACCCTGACGTCCGCGAAGTGCGGCGAGACGCCCTCGCGGTTGCTGAGGAGCCAGGCGTGGCGGACCTTCTCGACTGCGAGCAGCTCCGGGTTCGTCCAGTGCTTCACGGCGCCGAGCTGGTTCTCGTACATGCCACGTTTCTCGGCCTCCGAGGCGAGGTACCGGATCGCGGTCGAGCGCTCGCGGGCCACCAGAGCGCCGCGCTGGTTGGTGTGGACGGTGTCGCCGCGTGAGAACATCGTCGGGCCGGCGAACTTCGTCTCCACGACCTTGTAGTCGTGGAAACGCCGCTCCTGGAACAGCTTGTCGCCCACCCGGACCGGCACGCCGTAGAACCACCACTCCTCGCCACCGAAGATCAGGTGGCTGCCGGGGATGTAGCCCACGCACGCCTGCTGGGCGCCGTGGCCGAAGTCCAACGCGACCGCGATGGACTGCGGGGCGGTAATCTCGCCGAACCGCGACGCGCGGGCGAACTGCTCGTCCCAGTGCAACGGGTTGGGGTAGTCCATCGCCATCACCCAGCGACGGACGTCGGAGGAACTGCACGGGTCGTACAGCTGCCCGCCGCCGACCAACTGACCTACCCGGTGGTCGACGTCCGACAGGTCGAGTTCGAGCTTCTCCGGCGCCGCTTTCTCTGGTGCTGCGGACTTTCCACTCATCAGGCGCTCCCGACTGTCGGTTGACGGCTACGACGATGCGCGGGGTCGGGCGCCGAGGGCCCGGGACGGCCCCCGGGGCACCTCGGACCCGGGAGGCTGTCCCGTCGGTGGGACTCCTCACCGCCAATGGCTAGAACCGTATGGTGGATATTGACACCGCAATACGGTCGCGTCCAGAGTGAGCGCGGCGGACGTCGGCCGGCCGCCTCACCGCTGCCGCGGCCGGGCAGCAGCGGTCTCTGGCACTCGCTTCACGAGCGGAGACGCGCTGTCATGGCACCTGACTTCATCGACCTGACCGGACGTGTCGTCGTCCGCGGCGCGGGCGGCACCGGCCCCGAAGCGAGGAACCTGAATGCAGAACTGTGCTCCTACCGACACGCCTGAGGTCGACCATGATGCCCTCCGGACCAAGTACCTGTTAGAACGCGACAAGCGGCTGCGTCCGGAGGGGCAGCAGCAGTACCTGGTCACCGAGGGGGACTTCGAGGAGTTCTACGAGGCCGACCCGTACACGCCGGTCGTGCCCCGGACGCCGATCGTCGAAGACGTCGACGTGGCGATTCTCGGCGGCGGCTGGGCCGGCCTGGTGGCCGCGGTCCGGCTCGCTGAAGCGGGTGTCACGAACTTCCGGATCATCGAGCTGGCCGGCGACTTCGGCGGCGTGTGGTACTGGAACCGCTACCCCGGCATCCAGTGCGACACGGACAGCTACTGCTACCTGCCGCTGCTCGAAGAGACCGACTACGTCCCCAGGGAGAAGTACGCCCGCGGGGACGAGTGCCTCGAGCACGCGCAGCGCATCGGCAAGCACTACGGGCTCTATGAGCACGCGATCTTCAGCACATTGGTGCGGTCGCAGGAGTGGGACGAGGAAGCCAGGCGCTGGAAGCTCGACACGAACCGGGGCGACGAGATCCGGGCCCGGTTCGTGGTCATGTGCCAGGGGCCCTTCAACAAGCCGAAGCTCCCCGGTATCCCCGGTATCAAGGAGTTCGCCGGCCACACGATCCACACCGCCCGGTGGGACTACGAGTACTCCGGTGGCGACCTGCACGGCGGGCTGGACAAGCTGGCCGGCAAGAAGGTCGCGGTGATCGGCACCGGTGCCAGCGGCGTGCAGGTCATCCCGCACATCGCGCAGACCGCCGAGCACCTGTACGTCTTCCAGCGCACCGCGTCATCGATCGACGAGCGCGGCGACATCCCGACCGACCCGGAATGGGCCGCCTCGCTGCAGCCGGGCTGGCAGAAGGAACGCCGTCGCAACTTCCACACCGCGGCGTACGAGGCGTTCGCGCCGGGCCAGCCGGACCTGATCTGCGACGGCTGGACCGAGATCAGCCGCAACCTGCAGGCGCACCTGGACGCCACCGACGGCTGGGCCGCCATGGCGGACCCGGCGACGTTCATGGAGCTGCGTGAACTCGTCGACTACCAGGTGATGGAGCGGCTGCGCGGCCGGATCGACGCGATCGTCAAGGACGCGGACATCGCGGAGATCCTCAAGCCGTACTACCGGTTCCTGTGTAAGCGGCCGTGCTTCAACGACCAGTACCTGCCGACGTTCAACCGCCCGAATGTCACCCTGATCGACGTGTCGGCGACCAGGGGCGTCGAGCGGATCACCGAGAAGGGCATCGTCGCCGACGGCGTCGAGCACGAGGTCGACTGCATCGTGTTCGCCAGCGGTTTCGAGATCACCACCGACCTCGACCGGCGGCTCGCGATCCACCCGTTCGTCGGCCGCGAAGGCCGGTCGCTCTACGACCACTGGCGCGAGGGCTACCGCACGCTGCACGGGATCATGACCCACGGCTTCCCGAACCAGTTCTTCACCGGCTATATCCAGGGCGGCATCACGGCGGCGGTGCCGGCGATGTTCGAGCAGCAGGCCGTCCACATCGCCCACGTCATCAGTGAGACCCTCGCCCGTGGCGCGGCGACCGTGGAACCCACGTTCGAGGCACAGGAGGAGTGGGTCGCCACGATCCGCGCGAACGAGATCGACAACACCAACTTCGCCCGCGAGTGCACGCCCGGCTACTACAACAACGAGGGCGAGCAGCGGATCCGCTCCGTTCTCGGCGACCCCTACTGGCCCGGTTTCTACGCCATGGAGGACCTGCTGCAGGCCTGGCGTGACGCTGGCGACCTGGCAGGACTCACTCTCGACGGGTGACCGTCAGGCGGGTCCTTCCGGCTCTGGTCTGGGCTGGTCCGGCGGGCGTGGCTCCCCGCCGCTCGCCGTTCGACCATACGGAATCACCAACCCATTACTCGTGAAGATTTTCGCCGCCGCCACCTCCGACGCGCCGGAGGTGGCGGCGGCTGGCTGTTACGAGCGGCTTTCGCCGAGTCGGGCGAAACCAGGTCCGCTGAATCCGTCGGTCGCCCGGGCCGTGACGAACACGCTGTTCGTCACGCTTTCGTTGAGCACATCGTCCTGCGTCGTAGTGCACCGCGACGTACATTCGAGAACCCGTCCGGGTGCTATCACGGTGGACGGGTGGGAAACCGGCCCGAGTGTGCTGTCGACCAGCGACACATCCGTCAGACTTACGTAAGGGCCGGGCAACGTGTAGCGATAGGTCAGTACCTAACCCGGGAACCAGTGGGTCGGCCACAGGGAGATCTTCGTCGGCCTCCCCCTGACCCGATCACATGGAACCGCCGTGATCAGAGCCGAGATCTCTGGTACTGAGCCATCGGGTCGCCGTGTCGGTGAGGACCACCTCGTACGGAAGACCTCGCAGCTCGTCCGCGGTCACCTGCAGGCCGCGCGCCCGCCCCAGGTCGGCCAGCCACGACCAGGGATGGTCACTGGGCTGGTCGCCGTCCGGGAGCACGACGTTCAACACGTTCTGGATGATGCTCTCGCGGGTCTCGCCGAACTGGCCAGCTCCGGAACCTGGGCCACCGAGTACCCGGCTGACGGTGAAGCCCCGGTCCTCGTGCAGGATCACCCGCCGGCCGTCGTCCAGCGTGACGAACTCGCTGACCGAGAAACTCTGGGAACTCCCGTCGTCGGTGCGCGGCGGCCACAGGTCACACAGGGCGCCCAGACCCACGATGCGACCGGGCTTGACAGGGCGAAGATCCCTGTGGTTGACCGCATCCGGGTACAGCTGCCAATTCCATTCCATACCGCTCACGTCCCCCACCTCGGAGTCCCGGGTGGACTGTCCGCAGTGTTCCTCGGGCTCCACCATAACCGCCGGTCACGGCGTGGCCGACGCCGTGACCGGCCACACGGGTGAGGCGCGTTCTACCGCGGCGAACTCCGCTGCGCGAGATCCTTTGTGCGCAGTGCGGGGAAGATAATCCGGTTCACTGGTTTCGTGGGAGCAAGGAGCGGTGTTCGTCGAGAACTTTCCCGGTATTTTCGCGTCGTTTGTCTGGTGAACGAGTGGCGAATCATCATGGAAGTGCGGGAGGAACCTGTGTTCTCGCTGTCACTGTGGTGAACCGGAAGTGGATCCCTGTCGAGACCCGTGAAAAACGCGCGCGAACAACGCACGGGGAGAGCGTGCGGGAAGAACGGGCGTCGGATCCGCGGTTTCTACCCGCCACCGAACTGGAGAGAACATGCGGAAGAAGTCCCTCAAGGCCGCGCTGGTCGCCACGGCGGCCGCGGCGGCGAGCCTGGTCCTCGCGCTGCCGGCGTCGGCGGCGTCCTTCAGCCTCAACGTCGGCGACGGTACCGTCACCTACTCCGACGGCGTCAACCAGTTCTGCCTGACCGCCTACAACTCGGAGGGCGCACGCTGGGTCCAGGCCGTCGTGACGCCCGTCAGCAGCAGCTCCGCGCCCAGCTACACCCGCCGGGACAACAACAACTACTACGGGCACTCGGGTTCCACGTGCTGGACCATCAACGCCCCGGAGGACACCCGCTACCGCGCTGTCATCACGAGCTACTGGGGCGAGCGGGGCACCACGGTGAGCCGCGGCACCCAGACGTTCTACAGCTGATCAGGAAGAGGATGCGGCGCTGATCACGGCCGCGAGCTCCTCGACGTGGTGGGTCGGCCCGGCGATCACGATCGGATCGCCGGGCGCGAGGAGGGGGCCGGCGGTCCGATCGTGGCGGACGGCACGGTCTGCCACAAGGCGCGCCGTGCTGCAGATCACCAGAACCTCAGGCCCTTTGTGATCTGCGGCTGGCGAGCCGGTGTTCATCGGCGGAGGCGGCCGCGGTCAGGCAGGTCGTCCTGGTCGGATCGGTACTGACGCGGTGGGTGCGTCGCGCCGCCGGCCTGCCCGTCCATCTCCCGTCCTGGTCCCTGCCGCCGGGGCCGCCGCCCGGGCCGTTGCCGCAACGCTGCGCCCAGCGGCGGGGAGTCGAGCGCGGCGTCCGGGCCGTTCTGCCAGGCGACGATGCGCGGTGCCTGCAGCCGCAGCCCGCCGCTCACGGCGATCGCGGCCACGAGCAGGACGCCGACCACCACCAGCACGAAGCAGGCCAGGGCGGCGTTCCTGATCCCGGCGGTGAGGTCGTCACCGGTGGTCCGGGCCAGGTGCACGATGAGGGGTGCGGTCAGGAAGGCCGCGACGCCGCGGAGAAGCTCGACCAGCGCGAAGATCCGTGGAAGCTGCAGCGAGGGCAGGGCGAAGCCTGCCACGAACAGTCCTGGGGCGACGGACGCGCCGACGCCCAGGCCGATGCCCGCGGTGCAGACGGCGACGATCGCGGCGCTGCTGCCTGCCGTGGCCACGACCAGTGCCGTCGCCGTCAGGCACAGCATCCCGGCGAACGCGAGCACCGGGACGTAGGCGGTGAAGAACAGGCGGCCGAACAGGAACGCCGTGACGACGGCGCCGATGAACTCGGGCCAGAACAGGGCGGGGGACAGGCCGCCCGCCTCGCTGCTCAGCTGCAGCAGCCCGACAAGCGAGACCGACACACCGCCGCCGAAGAGCGCGAGCACGATGGCCGCCAGCGGAATGGTGCTCGCGAGCTGGCGGATCGGCATCAGCGGATCACGGACGAAGGTCTGGTGCACGATCAGCCCCAGCAGGCAGAGCACGCCGAGGAGCATCGGAACGAGCACGGTCGGTGCGGTGACCGAGTGGTCGACCAGGCGGGAGGCACCGAAGAAGGCGGCCACGCACCCGACGGAGGCCAGCGCGAGCGATGCGGCGTCGAACTTCAGTGCGCGGTCCTGCGGCGGGAGGTCGGTGAACGTCAGGACGGCGAGCAGGAGCGCGACAGCGCCGACCACCGCGGACAACCAGAACAGCAGCCGCCAGTCGCCGAGGCCGTCGAACGCACCGCCGATCACCGGCCCGATGGCGACCGCCCCGAAGATCCCCATGTTCATCACCATCGCGGTCACCCGCATACGGGCCACCGGCCAGCCGAGCACGAGGGCGGGGGCTGCGGTGAGCAGCATGAGGCTGGTCGTCAGCCCCTGCAGGATACGGCCGGTGAAGTACACGGCCGGCGCCGTCGCGGCCGCCGTGAGCACGGAGGCGATCACGAAGACCGCGGTGTGGAGCACCAGCAGCCGGCGTCCGGGCAGCCTCGCGTTCAGCTGCACTGCGAGGACGGTGCCGAAACAGTAGGCGGCGTCGGCCATGCCGGCGCTCATCTCCAGCCCGGCGCCGTTCAGGCCGACATCCGGCTCGGCCAGGCGGCGGGGATGCGTTCCAGGATGCCGCCGGCGAAGGTGCGGGACAGGCCGAGCGGTTCCAGGTGGACGTAGCCGATGTGGCAGTCGCACCGGGGGAGGGGGCACGGCCGGGGGCGCAGCGCTGCGCGGAACGAACCGTCGTACAGGTTGCCCAGCACGGCCGGGACGAAGTGGCAGCGCCGCACTGTTCCCTCACCGTCCACGGACACGACGGTCTCGCCGGTTCGGCAGGGCAGGCCGCGGCTGGGGTGCGGGTGGCGGCTGTGGGCGAACAGCGGATCGATCTCCGCCCAGCCGGCGGCCTCGGCGTCGGTGTAGGAGCGGCCCTCGGCCGCGTTCACCCACAGGTAGACCTCGCGGGGGAGATCCCCGCGCAGGCGGCGTGCCGCGTCCAGATGCTCGGGCTGCCCCACGACGCCGGCGCTGAAGCGGACTCCCCGTGCGGCCAGGTCCCGGCACCGGCCAAGGAAACGCTCGTACCGCACCTGGCCCGGGTGGTAGGTGCACCACAGCGCAAGCCGGGACGGATCAGCCTGGGCCGTCCAGTCGACGCGGTGGCTGAGATTGGTCTGGATCGCGACCCGTTCCACCTGCGGGCAGTGGCTGAGCTCGACCAGCGCCCGCCGGTACCAGGAACGGGCGAGGCCCTCACCCCACGGCGTGAACAGCACCGAGACACCATGGCCCTGCTCCCGGACCCAGCCGACGAAACGCTCGAGCGCCGCCCGGTCCGCCCGCAGCTGCGCGGGCGTGTCCCGCCGTTTCGCGAACGGGCAGTAGGAGCAGTCGTAGTCACAGCTGGCCAGCGGGCCGCGATAGAGGATCGTCAGCTGCCGCGGAGCGACAGGGCCGTGGCGCTCGGGCACGGGTCCGGGTGCACGTCCGGGTGCGGGTCCAGGCCGGCGTGGGGGTGGGGGTGGGAGCGCCATCAGTGCAGGGTGTAGCCGGTCATCAGGGTGCGGACCCGCGGTGAGAAGAGAGCCGGGCCCAGGGCGTCGGAACGGGCCAGACCGTCGGGGGTCAGCCGCAGGATGGTCGGGGTCTGCTCCAGCCAGCCGCGGTCGGCGAAGGCGGTGAGATCGAAGTCGGCGGCGGCGTCGGTGCCGAAACGTTCCCGGTAGGCGGCCCGGTCCAGGCCGTCGGCCTGCAGCAGCGACTGGATCAGGTGGCGGCGCCGGCGCTCCTCGCCGGTGAGGGCGAAACCGACCCGGGCACTCGCGAACTCGGTCTCCCGGACGTAGTCGTCGATGATCGCGCGTACGTGCCGGGCACCCACCGCGTACTCGAACGAGTAGTGCAGGGCCGAGGTGTAGGAACGGGCGCCGCACCCCAGGCCGACCATCCCGTCGGTCTGGCAGCAGTACTCCGTCCCGGTGGGGCGTCCCCTGAGAACGCGGTTCGCGGCACCAGCGGTGCTGGGGGGCAGGCGGAACATACGCATGGAGACCTGCTCGTACCCGTTCGCCAGGAGGTGGTCGCGGCCGAGGCGGTACAGCCGCAGGCGCTGGTCGTCCCAGTCGAGCTCGCGCCGGCCCAGGCCGGTCAGGGGGCGGACGTACAGCGGGTACAGGTACAGCTCCTCCGGGCGCCAGGCCAGGGCGGCGTTCAGGGAGTGCAGCCAGGTGGCCGACGTCTGGCCGCCGATGCCGTAGATCAGGTCGATGTTGAGCGTCGGGAAGCCTGCGGCGCGGATGCGTTCCAGCGCGGACTCGACCTCGGCCCGCCGCTGGGGGCGGCCGGCCGCGCGGGCCTCGACATCCAGGAAGCTCTGCACGCCGATCGAGACGCGGGTGGTGCCGCGTTCGCGCAGGACGGCGAGGCGGTCGGCCGTCGCGGTGGCCGGGGAGGTCTCCACCCCGAGCGGGATGGCGCCCAGCGGGGCGAGGCGGGCGGCGATGTCGCAGAGGCGCCCCAGCTCGGGGGCGGTCAGGTAGGTGGGGGTGCCCCCGCCGAAGGCCGCCGTGGCGAACGCGGCGTCGCCGAGGGCGTCCGCGACACCGGCGGCCTGGCGCTCGAGTGCGTCCAGGTAGGCGCCGGTGAGCTCCTCGGGCGCGCCCGTGCGGGTGAACAGGTTGCAGAAACCGCACCGCATCTCGCAGAACGGGACGTGCAGGTAGAGGAACAGCGCGGAGCGGTCCTGGGCGGCCCACACGTCCCGCAGCGCAGGTCTGGGTGACAGCGGGCGGTAGGCGGTCTTGTGCGGGTACGCGTACACGTACTGCTCGTAGGGCCCGCTCACGCGAGCACGAACTCTCCGTAGGGGACGGTCCAGACGACCTCGTGGCCGAGGCGGTGGCCGGTGTGGCCGTCCTCGCCGTAGGCCGTTCCGTGGTCCGAGCAGACGATCACGAGGCAGGGGCGGCGCATCAGGGCGAACAGGCGCCCGAGCTGCCGGTCGACGTGACGCAGCGCCGCGGCGTGGGAGTCGCGCGAGTCACCGTGGTCGCGGGTGGCACCGGCCAGGTAGAACCAGTTCGGCTGGTGCAGGGCGGCCACGTTGAGCAGCAGGAACAGCCGCCGGTCGGGTGGAAGGCGCCTGATCACCTCGCCGACCCGGTCAATCTGGTGGCTGAGGGAGTCGGGATCGGTGACGCCGAAGCCGGGCTCCCAGTGGCTCTCGACGAACAGGGACGGCAGCGCTGACCCGAGCGGGCTGAGCTTGTTGAAGAAGCCGACCCCGCCCACGCAGACCGTGTGGTAGCCGATCTCGGCCAGGCCGGTGGGGAGGTCCGCCGCGTCGAACGTCCAGGTGCCGGGAGCGGTGGTCTCGCTGCCGGGGAACCGTGCGGCGAACAGCCGTGGGTGCGGGCCGGGACGGGTCGGCGTCGGCAGGAATCCCGCGAGCATGGCGGTGTGCGCCGCGTAGGTGAAGCTGCCCGGGGTGTGGCGCCGTTCCCAGTGCCCACCGGGCAGCAGGCCGCGCAGGGTCGGGGTCTGCCCGGCGGCGGCGAGTTCGGCCGCGACGTCGTAGCGCAGGGTATCGAGGGTCACCAGCAGCAGGTCGTGGCTGCCGATGACCTCGTTCATGTCGCGCACGCCGCCAGCACCGCGTCGATCTGGGCGGCGTAGGTGTCCAGGCCTTCCGCCCGGGTGCCGGGCAGGCCGGTGATCCCGGGCAGCAGATCGCCGAAGGCGTTGACCTCGCCGACGGCCACCCGCCGCCAGCCGATCCCGACGAGGAGGTCGACCCCGACCATGAGACTGCCGGGGAAGCACGCGGCGGCCTGGGCACACACGCCCAGGGCCCGTTCCCAGCCGGCGGTGCCGAGCGCGTCACGCACCGCCGCGACCGAACCCCGCAGGCCGCCGAGGTGCAGGTTGGTCATCGGGGTGTGGCTCGTGCGGACGACCACATGAGTCGGCTCCCCGGCGATCACCACCACCCGCAGATCGAGGACACGGCCACCCAGCGCGGCCTTGGGCAGCCACCGCTCCACGTGCAGCCCGTCCGGTGCCAGCAGGTCGATCAGCCTGGCCACCTCGCTCTCGCTCTCGTGGACACGGACCCGCAGCGAGTTCACGAGACCAGGGCCGCTCCCGTCGCGGGTGCCGCCGCCGCTCCCGCTGCCGGCGCCGCTGCCGGTGCCGCTCCGGGTGAGCGCGGCGGAGGTGACGGCCCTGACCCGCCCGGCGGGCGTGGCCCGCAACGCCACGACACCGGATGCGGACGAGCCGTGTGCCGGTTTCACGAACACCTGGTGCAGACCGGCCTGCACCATCCGGGCACGCAGCTCGGCGTAGCCGTGCACGGGCGGCAGCGCCTCCGGGACGGGGACACCGGCCGCGGCCAGCAGGGCGTGGCAGCGCCTCTTGTCGCACATCACGGCGATGTCGTCGACGTCGCCCAGCGGGCGGGCACCGGCCCGCTCGGCCGCGGCGGCGACACGCCCCAGCGCCGCGGTGAAGGCCGCGTACCACCGTGCACCGCCGCCGACCCGGGCCGGATCACCGGGCCCGCGCAGCAGGGCGTCCACCTCGGGATCGTCGCCGGGCGAGTCGATCCGCAGTGGCGCGCCGGGCACGACCGGCAGCTCGCCGCCGCGCAGCACCTGAGCCCACGGGACGACACGGGGCGCGGCCAGGCCTGCGGCGCGGCACGCGGCGGCGAACAACCCGGTGCGCCGGTCGCCCGGCGCACCGACCACGGTGAACATCATTCGGAGACCGCGACGTAGAACCAGTCGTCCTCCGGCTTCTCCTGCTGCTCGAGGTCGACCTCGACGCCGGGCAGCGCGGCGCGCACGCGCTCGACCATGGCGTCGCCCAGGAAGTGGTGGTGCAGGTCGAGCCGGTCCAGATGGGTGAGCGACTGCCCGGACAGCAGCGACTCGGCGCCCCGGTCGGTGAGCGCCCCCATGGCGAGGCTGAGCGACGTCAGCCGCGCGACGACCGGCGCGCTCGCGACCGCCGCGGCCACCTCGTCCGCGATCCGGGCGTCCTCCAGCCCCAGGTGCGCCAGCGCGGGCAGCCGTTCGCCGCCCAGGATCCCGGCCAGGTCGGCCGCGGTCGCGTCGCCGCCGTAGTCGTCGGTGCCCAGCCACAGGTCGAGGTGTTCCAGGGCGGGCAGGTCGCACTCGCCCACGGCCCGTACCACCGCGGCGGGCAGCCCGCCCGACTCGAACCGCAGCGTTCTCAGCGCACGGCTGTGGACGGGACGCAGCCCCAGCCCCTCACTCCCGCGGACCTCCAGCTGCTCCAGCCCGGGGAAGGCTTCGAACAGCGGCGTGACGTCGGACTGCTCGATCCAGGAGATCTCCGACTCCTCCAGCACGATGTCGCCCAGGAACAGCGCACGGAGCGCGGGCAGCTGCCCGGCGGCCTGCACCAGCCGGCCTACCGGGCCGACGGCGTCCGTGGCGTCATAGGAGGCGCCCCAGTAGCCGATGACCAGATGGGTCACCGCGGCGGTGTCGACCTCGTCGAGGAACGCCTGGAAGACGTCGCCGAAGCTGGGACCGTCGAACCAGGTGCCGACCCGCCAGGCGACGTCGCCGGGGGAGGCCGGGGTGCCGCCCGCGGCGGGCCTGTGGTGATCGTCTGACGACTCACCGTCCCGCTCGTACCGGAAGCCTCGCACCGGCTTCCCGGCGAACTCGGCGAGATGTTCGTTGATGGTCATCTGGTTCCCTTCGGGACGCCCTACGGGAACCGTCCTATCAGTCGCCACCGACACGACCGGGCGACGGAAGGCTGTCACCGGGCGTGACAGTGGGCGATCCCGTCCCGTGGGCCGCCGTGACCTGCGAGTCCGCCGGCGCGGTCGGTGAGCTGCTGACGGGCGGATCCACGGGGGACCGGACCGCCGTGGCTTCTCGTAGCCTGTTCGGATGACCTGGCGAGCGCTGCACCTCTCCCAGCCCATCGAGCGCGCCCCCGAGGCGGTCGCCGCCTTCGCGGGGAACCCGGAGAACCTGCCACTGTGGGCCGCGGGACTCAGCAGTGGCATCCGGTGCGAGGAGGGGCGCTGGGTGACGGACTCGCCGATGGGAAAGGTCGAGGTGTCCTTCTCGGGTCCGGTGGAGCACGGTGTGCTCGATCACGACGTGACCCTCCCGGACGGCACGGTGACGCACAACCCGCTCCGCGTGCTTCGCAACGGTGAGGGGAGCGAGGTCGTCTTCACGCTCTTCCAGCCTCCCGGCGTGGCGGATGATGCCTTCGACCGGGACGCGGCGCACGTGCGCGCGGATCTCGCCCGGCTGCGGAACCTCCTGGAGTCCCAGGGGCGGTAGGTGCCTCCGGCCGGGCCGGGTGCGCAGAGGGCGGTGCGCAGGCGTCCCGTCGTCCTTGGGCCGGCCGCCAGGTCGATGGCGGCCGCGATCCGCAACGTCCCGAAGGGACGCTTGCCCTGCCCACACCGTGCCCGGACTATCGGCTCGGGGCGTTGGTCGGTCATGTCGCCGGCCTGGCGGTGGCGTTCAGCGGCGCCGCGGCGAAGGATCTCGACGCAGGGTCGCAGGCGCTGCCGGCGGGTGGCGCCGACTCCCACCGATACCCGGGCTGTTCGGCAGAGTCGTGGACGTCCCGCCCGACGCTCCGCTGCTCGACCGGGTGATCGGCCTCAGCGGCAGAGACCCGCGCTGGACCAGCGCCGCCACCGCCACCGCGGGCAGTACTGCGAGCAGTACTGCCCGCTGACCGCACCGCGGCCCACGGATCAGCGGCGGGTGTGTCACCGGCTCAGCTGCACTCCTCGGGCTGGACATCGAGATTTCTGGTGTTTTATCAGTCTCGTTTGAATGCCTCCCGTCGCAGCATCTGGAACAGGGTCGGGGCGCCTTCGGAGGTGGTCACGGCGACGAACTTCCGTAGGAACCGGATATCGGTGGCCTGCCCGAGCATGCTGGCGGCGAGGTCCGCGCGGCTGGTGAAGATGCCGGGCGCCTGGTTCTCGTGAAGGTCGTAGCCGGTCACATCGGGCGCGTCGAACAGACCTGACGGCCGCATGATCGTCCAGTCGAGATCGCTGGTACGTGCGAACTCCTCCATGCGGCGCATGTCGGCGTAGGTGGTCCTGCCGATGGTGGCGGTGAGTACTGGTTGGAGAATCCGGTTCAGCAGAAAGCCGCCGTCGGCGTGATGGTGCGGTTCGGTGGCGCTGGAACTCACGGCGACCAGGCGCCTGACCCCGTGCCGGCGCATCGCGGCGTCGATGGTGTGCATTCCGGCGCTGTAGACGTGGACAGGCCGGCGGGTGAACGGCACGCCGAGCGTGGACAGCACCGCGTCGGCTCCCCTGACGGCTCGGTCGACGGCTGGCGGATCGTGAACGTCGGTCTCCACGACGTCCAGGCGAAGGTGCGTGATCGGGAACCCCGCCGGTCGCCGGGTCACCGCGGCGACGTCGTGGCCGGCGGCGAGCGCCTGCTCGGTCAGCAGCCGACCGGTGGGCCCGTTGGCTCCGAAGACGGCGATTCTCACTGTGTCGCTCCTCCTCGTTCAGATGCGCCTGCAGGCACGTGTGGGTCCCGTTGTTCCGGTTGTTCGCGGTGCTCGACGGCATCGAGTTTCACCGGATCGAGGATCAGGTTGATCTCGACGACAGTGGCGCCGACGACGGTCATTCCGGCGACCGCGATGACGCCGTCCGGCCCTCGAGCGATGATTCCGGCGGCTCCGTTGACCAGCGTCGGGTGACACAGCTGGGCGAAACGCGGTCCCACTGTGGCGGTATGCCTGGCAACGGCTTCGCGACCGCTGATCAGGCCGGGCAGCGGTATCGGCATGGGGCGGGAGCCGATATCGATGCGGAAGACCACGTCGGGGTGAAGGATGTCGAGCAGCGCGTCGAAGTCGCCGCTGCGGGCGGCGGCCAGGAATGCCGTCACGACCTCGCGTTGCCGGGCGGGATCGGTCTGCGTCGCGGTCGGGGCCCCGCGGACCCGGCGGCGCGCCCGGCTGGCAAGCTGGCGGGCGGTCGCGGGTGTCCGGTCAAGGATCGCCCCGATCTCCTCGAAGGGGACTGCGAAGATGTCGTGCAGGACGAACGCAAGCCGTTCGGCGGGTGTCAGAGTCTCCAGCACGACGAGCAGCGCCATCCCGACGGCGTCGCTGAGTTCGGCCTGCTGCTCGGGCCCGTCCTGGGCGTCGGTGACGACGAGCGGTTCGGGCAGCCAGGTGCCCTGATGGTTCTCCCGACGAACCCGGCGGGAGCGCAGCATGTCCAGGCAGATCCGGCCGACGACCGTCGTGAGCCAGCCCCGCAGGTCGGCGATCGTGTCCGGAGCGCCGCCGTTGAGCCGCAGCCACGCCTCCTGGACGGCGTCCTCGGCATCAGCGCGCGAACCCAACATCCGGTAGGCGACCGCGAACAGGTGCTGTCGCTGCGCCTCGAACTGCGCGGTCGTCCACGCCTGGTGCGTTGTCATCGCCGTGAGACCTCCGCCGCCGTTGTTCCTGCCCTGGTGGACGCGCAACGCCGAGCGAATGTGACATGACGTCCGCGGACAGACCGAGGACGACTTCTCGCGTCAGACCGACCCGACGCTCTCCGTCGACTGCCCGGGCAGCGTCGAGGCGAAGGTCGGCGCCAGCATCGTCTGAGGGCCGGGGGCGCTTGCCGAAACGGCAAAGAAGTTTGGGGGCGAGGGGCGTCATGGATGAGAGTGGCCAAATGATCGACAACGCTGCGGCCGGATCGCCCACCTCCCACGCCCCCTCGCCCACCGGCGCCTTCCTCGGCGACCCTGCGGTGCAGGAGCAGTGGGACAGGCGGTACGCCGAACGGGAACAGCTGTGGAGCGGCCAGCCCAACGGCGCACTCGTGGCCGAGGTCGCCGGCCTGACGCCCGGCCGGGTGCTGGACGTCGGCTGCGGCGAGGGCGCGGACGCCATCTGGCTTGCGAGCCACGGCTGGGACGTGACCGCGGTCGAGGTCTCGGCCGTGGCGCTGGAACGGGCGACCAGGCACGGGCGGGACGCCGGTGTCACGGTGCGGTGGGTGCATGCCGAACTCACGGAGGCGGCGTTCGCACCGGCGTCCTTCGACCTGGTCTCCGCCCAGTATCCGGCCCTGCTGCGGACGTCCGACGCCGCGGCCGAGCGGGCGCTGCTCGCGGCTGTCGCACCGGGCGGTGTGCTGCTGTTCGTGCACCACGCCGGTATGGACACCCATCCCCAGCACGACGGCGGCTTCGACCCGGCCGACTTCGTGTGGCCCGCGATGATGGCCGCGCTGTTCGACGACGACTGGGTGGTGGAGGTGGACGAGCAGCGGCCGCGCGTCGCGCCGGTGGGCGGAGCCGGCGCCCACCACGTCGACGACGTTGTCCTGCGCGCGCGCCGGCTCCGTTGAGGTTCGCCTGAGGCTCCGGGATCCGCCTGGGTCTCGGCTGGGATCCGCCTGAGGTTCGCCTGAGGTTCGCCGCCCCGGAAGGGGGGTCCCGGGACGGCGGATCTCTAGAAGGGGGTCAGCCAGAGAGTCGCCGACGTCGGCGCCGTGTCCTGGATGTAGGAGGCGAAGCCGGCGACGTCGTCGAAGGCGAAGCCGTAGGCGCGGCCGTCCTCGGTGTGCTCGTGCAGCGCCCGGGCGTAGTGGTTGGTGGTCGGGTCGCGGTAGAAGCCCGCCGGGTCCGCCGCCGGCTGGACGGCCTGGCTCAGCAGGGTCGAGCGGTTGAAGCCGGCGCCCAGCACGGCGGCCACCGGGCCGGTGACACCGTCGTTGGGCGCCGCGAGCGCGCCGTCGCAGAACAGGACGTCCCGCGTGCTCGGCCTCGCGAACGGCGCGACGCCGCCGCCGAAGCGCAGCAGGTCACCGTCCACCGTGCCGGTGTGGGTGCGCGTCCCGACGTCGACGGTGAGCGGACGGGTGGCGATCTGGCGCCACACCGCGTCGATGTAGCCGTCGTAGTAGGACGCGGGGAAGACGCCGGCTTCCAGACCGTGACCGGGCGCGATCACCCGGGTGTCGCCGACGACCAGGGGAGCGAACGTCGGATGGGCCCGTAGCGCGTCGAAGACCGCGGCCCGGCCGCCCGCGGCCAGCCGGCCGGTCGTCTGGTCGGCGGCGCCGCGCAGCCGCAGTGCCATCGGCACGCTGAACATGTCGACGGCCGTGGTGTTGCAGAACATGCCGGCCGCGTTGTGCGTGAACTCGACGAAGTCGTGCACCACGCCGAAGCTGGGATCACCGCGCACCCAGCCGGCCGGATGCTGCAGGGCCGGGGCGCCCGCACCGTCGGCGACCACCTTGAAGCGCAGTTTCGCCCCGGTGGACACGTAGATCCGCCCCGACATCGCGGGCGGGACGACGAACGGCGTGTCGCCGTCCGGCAGGAGGGGGACGGCGAGGTCCGCGAAGCCGTCCGGGCCGTTGTCGGCCGGCGAGACCTGGGCGAGACTCCCGTCGGGACGGGCGTACACCTGCCGACCGGTCGTCAGATCCGTGCCGACGACGTAGAGCCAGATCTGGTTGTTCGCATACCGGTAGGTGTGGTTCACCACGGTCAGTGGCAGGCCGGTGCCGCTGGACGCGGCGGTCAGCGCCGCGGCGAGCGGGCGCTCCCGGCCGTGGCTCCGGCCGCCGGTGACGGACCAGGCGGCGCCCCCGGCGGAGCCGGCGGCCACGGCGGACGCCGCCAGCAGAAAGGTGCGGCGGTTCGGCATGAGAGATGCCTTTCGTCGGCTCAGAAGGCGTTGAACACGCGGGTGAAGTCGAGCGGTGCCGTGGCGAGGCCGCCGCAGGTCGGCTGGGCGTGGGAGACCGGGCCACCCGGGCAGGGCTGGTCGCGGGTCAGTGACCACATCGACAGCCAGGCAAGGTCGACGCGGTGGGCGAAGTCGACCAGCTGCTGTGCGTCCGCCAGGGTGAACACCTCGCTGGCGACGTCGTTCACACCGATCATCGGGGTGACCGCCACCCGCGCCCACGCCTGCGTGTCCGACAGCTCGAGCACGCCCCTGACCTGGGCCTGCGTGGCGGTGGCGGCGTCGATCGCGTACTGGCCCATCCGGCCGGCGGGGTTCGGTGCCGCGCCGTCGCCGTAGTCCATCGCCATGACGTTGACGGCGTCCACTGTCACGCCGTTGTCCCGGGCGTTGGCCAGCAGGTCGACCCCGTCCTGGGTGAGACCGGACGGCAGCACCGGCAGCGTGAACGAGACCTCCAGGCGCCGGCCGGCGGCCGTGGCCTCCCGCTGGAGCTGGGCGATCGCCTGGGCCCGCCGGGTGTTTGCCGTGACGTCGGGCAGGGCGGCGCCCTCGACGTCGAAGTCCAGGCGGGTCACCCCGTAGACATCGACCACCTGGCGGTAGGCGGCGGCGAGCTCGTCGACGCTGGAGCAGGCGCGGGCCAGCTCGGTGCCGGCAACCCCACCGAACGACACCCGGACGTCCCCGCCCAGTTCCCGGAACCGGCCGATCTGGCCGGGCACCCCGTCCGCGGTGAGATCGGTGACGCCGCCCCACTTCGGCGCGCAGCCGCCGCCGCCCACGACGAAGGCCAGGGTGACGTCCCGAAGCCCGGTTGCCTGCGCCGTGGCGACAAGGTCGTACGGCGGATACAGCGAGGTGTCGACGTACGGCGCGAACCCGCCTGGGCCCGCTGAGCCGCCGGAACCACCGGACCCGCCGGAACCACCTGTGCCGCCGGAACCACCTGTGCCGCCGGACCCGCCTGTGCCGCCGGACCCGCCGGACCCGTTCGAGGGCGACGGGGCCGAGGCGGTCGGGGCCGCTGTCGGCCCGCCGGTCGTCGGTTGGTCGGTGGGCGGGGCGGGCGGAGAACTGGTGGACGGCGGCGCCGTCCCGGGTGCGGTGGCGGACGGCGTCACGGACGGCTCCACGCCGGGGCTGCCGGGGCTGCCGGGCGTGCCGGGCCCGGTGGTGCAGTCCGCGCCGTTGATCCGGCAGCTGGCGGGGTCGGTGACGCCGTCCGGTGCCGCGACGACGAAGCCGACGTCGAGTGACTCCCGGGAGGCGAGCGTGGGCTGCCAGGCTGGTGGGGTGACGGTGACGTGCCGTCCGTCCACCGTGTAGGCGGCGTTCCACAGCGAGGTGAGCCGCGCCCGCTCGGGCAGGTCGAACTCGAGAGTGAAGCCGTCCGGCACGTCCGCCGAGTTGGTCACCCGGTACTGGGCCGAGTAGCCGGTGCCCCAGTCGCCGGTGCGGCTGTAGGCCGCGCCGAGCCCGGCGGCGTCGGCCGTGCCGGGCATGACCGCGGCCAGGGCTATCCCGCCGCCGAGGGTGAGCGCGGCCGCGCCACCGGAGATGATCTGACGACGACGGCGACGGTGCCGGCCTCGCGAAGACGACATGTCGTACATACCTCCCGCACTGGGTGATCTGCGGGTGGACGCTAAGGGCGGGTACGACGTCCGCCGGCCGCGTTCAGGCAGCGCAGAAACGCACTTAAGGCCTGCTTAGGGTGTCGGCGCTTCGCTGGTCGGAGTCGGCTGGAACCGGGTCCGTCGGGAGGGCGTCCTGAGACCATCCGGTTGATCGTTCCCGTGCGGAAGAGGGCGGATCCCCTGGGTCGTCTCCGACCGCACCAGATCACTCCTCTGGGTGAACCGATCGTCCTGGGTGACCGCCCGAGCGTCTGGTGGATGGTGGATCTGGCCCACTCCCCGGACGGGCGCATCCTCGCCGTCGGCTCCGATGACCAGACGGTGCGGTTGTTGGCGCCGTGAGAAGACCCCTCGCCCCTGACCGACAGCGCTGAGGGAACGCGGTCGGCGACGGGGGCCGGACGGAGGAGCCGGTGGGACGGCGGACTCAGCGCGCGCGGGTCCGGGAGCCTCGTCGGTGGCGTGTGTGGCGCCTGCCGGCCGGTGCGCCGGCGGCGGAGGTCTCGGTGCGCAGCCGCAGCCGCAGCTCCGCGCCGCCGAGCGGGGACCGGCCGACGGTCAGCTCGCCGCCGGTCGACTCGGCGACGCGCCGGGCGATGTCGAGCCCGAGTCCGGTCGAGCCCGCCCCGCCGGCCCCGCCACCCCGGCGAAGCGCCGCGGCCGGGTCGGCGACCCCTGGACCGGCGTCCAGCACCCGCACGGTGACGGCCTGGTCGGTCCGCCGAAGCTGGACAGCGAAGGCGACGCCCTCGGCGGTGTGCCGGAAGACGTTGCCGAGCAGAGCGTCCAGCGCGGTCGCGAGCTCCGCGGGTGCCACCGGGACCGGGGCCGGCCGGTCCGCTCCGGACACCGACCAGCTGCGTCCCTGGTCCTCGGCAAGCACGGACCAGAAGTCGGCCCGGTCGCGGAGCACGTCGGCGGCGTCGCAGCGTGGGGCGACGACCTGCTCGTCACCCCGCGCCCGGGCCGCGCGGATGATGGAGTCGACCTCGTGCTCGAGCTGTGCCACGGCATGCCGGACAGCGGCCGCCGCCGCCGCAGCCGCCGCGTCACCTCCATGACCGCTGCCCGCGAGGCCGCCGTCGACCCGGCCGTCGGCGGAACCGTCGACCCGGCCGTCGGCCTCGCCGTCGCCGTCGAAGGAGCCGCCGCCCAGAGCGGCGGTGTTGAGGCGTAGCACGGTCAACGGGGTGCGCAGCCGGTGGGACAGGTCCGCGGCTCGTTCCCGTTCGGCCGCCAGCAGCATCCGGACCCGGTCGGCCATCGTGTTGAAGGCGACGGCCGCCTCGTGCAGTTCGGCCGGCGCGGCCTGGTCGGCGACGGGGGCGCGGGCGGTCAGGTCGCCCGCGCCCAGTTCCCGCGCGGCGCGGGCAAGGCCGCGGGCCGACCGCACGATGCGGGTGCCGAGGCGGTCGGCGACCACCACCGAGGCCAGCACCAGCGCCGCGGCGACGCCGCCCAGCACGAGACAGGCCCGCGCGACGCCCCGGTCGAGCTCGGTGTCCGGGATGAACACCTCGATCACCGCGATCCGCGCGTCCGTCACCGCGACCGGTCGCAGCAGGACGGACCCGCGGGGAACCGCGACCACCGCCGAGCTCCCGGCGCGCGCGACGGCGGCCAGCTCGCTGCCCCTGACCCGTGACTGACCGACGGTGACGAGCGACGCGTCCCGGGTCCGCCCTGATGTGGACCCCGGAGCGGGAACGTGGACCGCGACCCGACCCTCGGCTCCGCCGCGGGTGCTGGCCAGGGCACGGCGCAGTGCCGCCTGGTCCGTCGTGACTGCCAGCGCCGGACCCAGTTCGGCGGCCCGGCGCTCGCCGTCGGTGAACGCCCGGTCATGCGCGGTGCGCTGGACCGTCAGCACGAGCGGGACGAGGAACGCCAGCGCCACCATCGAGGTCACGGCGATCGAGACCCGGGCGAGCGCCCACCTCATCGTGTTCTGGCCCATCTCATGGGCGAGGCGCGTCGAGCTTGACCCCGACGCCACGCACCGTGTGCAGGTATCGCGGCCGAGCCGCGGCCTCTCCGAGCTTGCGGCGCAGCCACGACAGGTGGACGTCGATCGTCTGGTCGCCGCCGTAGGCCTGCTGCCACACCGCGGCCAGCAGCTCGCGGCGCGGCACGACCTCGCCGGGGCGGGCGGCCAGGTAGGCGAGCAGGTCGAACTCGCGCCGGGTGAGGTCGAGCTCGCGTCCGTCCAGCACCGCAGTGCGCTGCCGGGAGTCGACCACCAGATCACCCACCCGGAACGCCGGCGCGCGGGCGGTGGCAGCGGAGGGGCTCGTGCGGCGTAGCACGGCGGTGACACGCGCGTTGAGGTGCTCCGGCGAGAACGGCTTCACCAGATAGTCGTCGGCACCGCTGTGCAGCAGGCGGACCATGGCCGGCTCGTCACCACGCGCCGTCGCGACGACCACGGGGACGTCGCTGACGCCGCGCAGCATCCGCAGCGCCGCGGCGCCGTCCAGGTCCGGCAGACCCAGGTCGAGCAGGACGAGGTCACAGCCGACCTGGGTCACCTCGCGCAGCGCGTCGAGCGCCGCACCGACGCTGCGCACCGCATGCCCGACGGCGGACAGGTGCCGCACCAGCGCGGCACGTACGTACGGGTCGTCCTCGACGACCAGAATCGTGGCCACCCGGCTACGGGCTTGCCTGCGACGTCATGGGTGTGACTCCTTCCGGGCAGCGGCGCTGGACGACGCCGTGGACCTGAACTGTCACGGATATGGCAATATCGCACCGCGATGGCTGGGAGACTGATCCGCCTGGCTGCCTGGGCGGCCTCCACGGCGCTTGCCGTCACGCTGTCCTGGTTCGCCGTCTCCGACGTCCTCGCGCGGGAGATACCTGTCGACCGGCCGGCGTCGGCCCTCGCTCCGGCCCGGCCAGCCGGTCCGCCTGCCTCCTCGGGGGAGGCGGCCACCGACCCGTCGCCGCATCCCTCCGCGCAGCCGTCTCCCCTCACGCTGCCGTCGCCGTCCTCGATGACAGCGGTGGCGGGGGAGCCGGCTGCGTCCGAGACTCTCCCTGGGGCTGGCATCGCGCCTGGGGCCGGGACCGTGCCGCCCCGCTCACCGGGCGCGGTGACACCGTCCGCGGGAGCTGGTATCCCGCCTGCGCCCACCGGGCCGGCGGCCCAGAGTTACCAGCTCGACGGCGGACGCGTCGTGATCGAGACCACCGACGTCGCGGCCCGTCTGGTGTCCGCCATTCCGGATGTCGGCTGGACGGTGCAGGCCTGGCAGGCGGAGGGGTGGCTACGGGTCGACTTCAGCCGCGACGGCCGGACGTCGTCGTGCTTCGTCACCTGGAACGGCCATCCGCCCTCCGTCCAGATCACCTGACCTCGCCACACCTTCTCCCACGAAGGTCGTCCGTCAGGGTTCCACGGGACGCCGGACCGCCCAGCCACCGCTCTACGGGACCTACGGGACCTACGGGACCTACGGGACCTGCGGCGGGGAGCCGGACGCGCCGACGGATGGCGTCGGCGTCGGTGTGCCGAGCCAGAGAAGGCCGGGTGCGTCGCTGGGAGACGCGTCGGGATCCGCGGGGCTACCGGAGTTCGACGGAACAGGCGAGGCGGTGCCGCCGGGTGGGGTGAGGCTCGGGTCCGCCGACACGGTCGGAGTGAGGCTCGGCGTGGGCGTGGCGGACCCGGTACTGGCCGGCGCCGGCGCCTCCCGCCCGGACGGGTTCGCGGTGGGAGTGGTCGGGGGGTTCAACTCGTCGCGCAGCTCCCTCTTGACCTGTTCGACGGTGGCGTTGTGGGCGACGGTGGACGAGCGCGACGCTGGCAGCGACTCGGGTCGGACGAACACGTAAAGGGCGAAGACGCCGGCGAGCGCGACGCTGAGCAGCAGCGTCGAGCGGCGTGCCGGGATCCGGGCCAGGGGGTTGGTCATGAGGCGGTCGGCGGGGCCGCGTCGAGGACGGCGGGGATGTGGATGCCGGCGCGCAGCAGCGCGCCGCTGATCCTGGCCCGCAGCGCCCGCCCGACCTCGAACTGTTTGCCGGGCAGGGTCCGCGCGACGATCTGGACCTTGAACTGGTCGAGGTCGATGCTCTCCACCCCCATCACGGTCGGCTCGTCCAGGAGCAGGTCGCGCAGCGAGTCGTCGGCGTAGGCGTTGGCCCCGACCTCGGTGAGCAGTGTGGTGACCGTCGTGACGTCCACATTCGAGGGGATCGGGACGTCGATGACGGCTCGTGCCCAGTCGCGGGAGAGGTTGACGACCTGGATGATCTGCCCGTTCGGGGTGATCACGACCTCGCCGTCGGGCGTGCGGACGCGGGTGATCCGCAGGGTGACCTCCTCCACCGTCCCGGTGATGGCGGTCGGCGAGCCGAGCACGATCAGGCGGACGAGGTCACCGAAGCCGTACTGCCGCTCGGTGACCATGAAGAAGCCGGCGAGGACGTCCTGCACGACCCGCTGCGCGCCGAAGCCGAGCGCGACACCGAGGACGGTCGCCGGTGCGGCGATCCCGGTCAGCGGCACGCCGAGCCGCTGCAGCACCAGCACGACCGCCACGCAGTAGACGAGCGTGAGCGAGACCCAGGTGAGGACCTGCACGAGGGCGTGCCGGTGTTTGGTGGTCTCGGAGCGCACCACCGCGTCGGACTGCTGCGCCTGCGTGTCGATGCGACGCTCGATGTACGCACCCGCCCAGGTCGCGAGCCGGGTCAGCAGGACCGCCGCCATCACGATCATGACGACCTCGAGCCCGCTGCCGCGGGCCCACTCCGACAGGTCCGTCAGCGGCGCGGCGGCCTCGATCATGAGCGGCAGGCGGCGGCGACACTCGGGCGCTGGCCGCACGCATGGACGTCCATGTAGGCGTGCCGGGTCGGGTATGCCCTCACCTGTCCGAACCTACCCGGGGTGCGCAACCGTCGGCGCGCCAGCACGCCGGGAGCCGGCGAACCGCGAAGAGATTCTCAGCGTACTGGCGACGACCAGCGGCAGCGATCAGGTGAGAGCGGGCTGCCGTGGCGTCACGGCCACGGACGGAATGCTGCCCCCGCAGCGCAGGACGGTGTCGACGACCTGGACCAGCTCGGCGACGTCGAGGAGGGAGCCGCCGCCCTGCAGGCCCTGCTTCGCCCAGATCGGGCGGAAGGCGGCCATGGCCTCCATGTCCCACCCGTGGGTGAACTCCGTCCTGGCGTCACCCTCGCCGCCGGCGCAGTCGCCGACGATGACCCGGGTGAAGCCGATGGCGGGGTACTCCGCGCGCAGCGACTCGACGAGCTTGTCCAGCGCGGCCTTGCTGACGTTGTAGGCGGCGAAGCCGGGCCACGGCGAGGTGAGGGAGGCGCTGACCGAGGACAGGTAGGCCGCGACGCCGCCCGAGGCCGCGAGGTGGGGCAGGGCCGCGGCGGTGATGAGGGCCGCCCCGATGACGTTCGTGTCGAAGGCCTGGCGCCAGGTCGCCGCACCGATCTTGTCGAAGGCGACGAGCGGGCCGATGCCGGTGGCGTAGACGAGGCCGTCGATGCCGCCGAGACCGGCGGCCGCCTCCTCGATCGCGTCGGCGCAGGACTGCTCGTCGGTCACGTCGCAGGCGACGGCGAGCGCACCGGGGCCGGCGTCCTTCGTCGCGTCGGCCAGCCGGTCCTTCCGACGGGCTAAGAGGGCGACCTGGTCACCCCGCTGCCCGAGACTGACGCCGATACACCGGCCGAGACCGCTCGAGGCACCGACCACGACAACCTTCATGCTGTTCGCTCCGCTCTCCGACTGACGGCTCCCTGGCGGCAGAGCTCCGCCGATGGCGCAGCGCTGCCCGTGCGTGCCCGTCGCCGCCGGTGTCCGGACGTCCCGTGACCGGTGACACTGCAGGCCCGCCAACCCATCATCGCTGGCAGAGGTGATGTCGGTCGAGCCTCGGTGTCGGTCGAGCCTCGGTCAGGGCGTGGGGGTGTCGTCCACCCGCGCCGCCTCGGCCATGGCCCGGCCGTAGCGCTCGGCGCCGACCGAGCGCACCGGGCAGGCCGTCATCGGCGGCTGGACCACCGGGCAGAAATGCACGCCGTCCGGGCTGCGAACCGTGACCAGCCCGTCGCTGTCGCAGGTCTCGCCGGCCGCGCAGGGCAGCCGCGGAACGAACAGGCCCTTGTAGGTGAGGGTCTGCCCGACCGGGGCCACCCGGACGTCCGACCGCATGCTGGCGATGTCGCGCCACAGCCGGTCGAGGGCGGTGAGGCCGTCGGAGTCGACGGCCTGGTCCCTGCGGGGCGGGGCGTCGATCAGGATGACCTCGGTGCCGCGCCGGGTGAGGATCTCGACGGCTTCGGTGACGTCGTTGCGGTAGGCGGTGAGCAGGTCACGGTCGCGCATGCACTCCGAGCCGGTGTTGCCGGAGAAGGACAGCACCGCGACGCTCGGCTTCCAGCGGCGGCCCTGTCTGCGCATGTCGTCGAGCCAGTCGCACGGGGCTGTCCCGCCCCAGGTGTGGGCCTGCGCCTGGGTGGAGCCGTCCTTCTGGGCCGCTGCGACGAACGCGTCGCGGGACTCCCAGGCCAGCGAGTCGCCCCAGAGCGCGACCCGCTGCTCGTCCGGGTCGTTCCGGCCGGCGGTCAGCGCGATCACGGCCAGGACGATGGCACCCGCGAACATCCAGCCGATGATGCCCACGCGTGGGATGTTCAGCGTGACTCCTCTCCACGGACGCCGGGGCGCTCGCGCCGGGCATCAGGATCCGACGAGTGCGGAGTCACTCACCGTCGGACCTCTCACGATCGAACCACTAGCCATCAGACACAGACAGGCCACGGATACGGACACGGGCATGCCACAGATGCCATCTGTGCTGCACCGGCCCGGCCCGGCCCCGCCCGGCCCCGCCCGGCCTACGCCCAGGGTAGGACCGCAACGGACGCCCGGGGTGGCACGCAGGCGCGCAGCGGACGCCCGTCGCCATCCCGCGGGGATCCCTGGCCGGTGATGTGCCGGAACCGGGTGGCCTTGTCGGTGTTACGTGCTGACAGCGGGCTGCCCCCGCCTGCTCACCAGGTGTTGTCGCCGCGCATGCGGCGCGGACGGCCGTCCGGGTCGTAGACGGCGTGGTAAAGCGGTGCGGCCCAGGCGCGGGTGAGCCGGTTCAGACGCTGCGGCTGGTGCGGCCGGACCCGCCCGGGCGGGCGGGGGCCCACCTGGCCCCCGTGGTGCCAGGCCTCCAGCTGCTCGGCGCGGCGCCGGAACGCCTTGAAACCGGCCTCGGGGTCGAGGAGCTCGGCGTCGTCACCGTCCCAGTCGAGGTGCTCGCGCCAGAGCTCGAGCCGCAGCTCGCGGGCGAACACCCGTGCCCCGTCGCCGAGCCCGCCCGGATCGGCGGGCTCGCGCAGGTCGAGTGTGGTGTCGATCGTGGCGACGGCGAGCTCCGAGTCGTGGCTCCACGAGCGCCGGTTCAGGTTGTCCGAACCCACCGATGCCCAGACGTCGTCGACGGTCACAGCCTTCGAATGGACGTACACCGGCGTGCCGGCATGGTTCTCCACGTCGTACACGCCGACGCGCTCGCCACCGGCGGTGCGGCAGATCTCCAGCGCCTGCTCCCGGCCGACGAGGTTCGGCGGCAGCGCGAACCGGCCCCCCTGCGTCGGGAACCGCGGGACGACGATCACCAGGTGCAGCTCCGGTTCGCGGCGCAGCGCCTCCGCGAACAGCCGCGCCACCTCGGTGGACCACATGTACTGGTCCTCCAGGTAGATCAGCCGCCGGGCCCGGCGCAGCGCCTTCCGGTACGCCCGCGCGATCGACCGCTCGCCGTGGCGCGCGAACGGGTAGTGGGGGCGCCGCCGCGGGTAGGTGCGCAGGATCTGCACGGCGTGCGGCCCCACCGGCGCCGGGTCCTCCGCCTGTGGTGGCAGCCGGTCCGGGTCCGTCTCCACCGGGCGGAAGCGGTAGTACGCCTGCCTTGGCGGATTCGGGTTGTTGGGGCTGGCCGGGTCGTCCCAGCGCTCGCGGAACGTCCGCTCCAGATCGCCGACGGCCGGCCCGCGCACCTCGACCTGGATGTCGTGCCAGGGCGGCGCCTGCCCGTAGGCGTCGGCGATCGGCTGGCTCTGCGGGTCGCCGGCGTGCGCGGCGTCGTCCCGGCGGCTGTAACACAGGTCGATGCCGCCGACGAACGCCACCGCATCGTCACCGGGACCGTTGGCGCTGTCCGCGCTGTCGGCGCTGTCGGCGCTGTCGGCGCTGTCGGCGCTGCTCGTACTGCTCGCGCTGCCGGTCCCGCCGGTGCCGGCGGAGCGGCGGACGACGACCAGCTTCTGGTGGTGCGACCCGTTGCGGTGCACCCGGTGGTCGAGCACCACCTGTGCGCCCGAGAGGTTCAGCTCCTCGGCGAGCCGCCGGTTCGGCCGCGAACTGAAGGACAACAGCTCCAGGTGGGAGCGCCACATCAGCCCGCGGACGGTGACACCCCGCCCGGCCGCCCGCCCGAGCACCCGGCCCACCTCCGAGCCGGCACCGTCGAGCCGCTCGTCGAGGTCACCGCGCCAGTCGGTGAACAGCAGCAGATCCCCCGCGCGCAGGCCCTCGACGACCTCCAGCAGCCGGGAGAAGTAGGCCCGGCCATGAACCAGGGGGCGGACCAGGTTGCCCGTCGTCCAGGCCTGCCCGTCGGGGTGGCGGCTGTCCAGATCGGTGTCCGGGTTGCCGCGTTCCTCGGCAGTGAGGAACCACTGGTCGAGCATCTGCCGGTCCTCCTTCTCACGGTGCCGTGCGGACCGGCGCGGGTGGCGACAGATCGCCACGCCGCCGCGTGCTACACGCGTGAAACGCATGAAACCGAAACGTCGGATGTCAGACGAAGATCGGGGATCCTCCCGGAATGGTGTGTTCCCACCCCGGGCCGGTCTGAATCAGGCTGTTCGCCCCACAGCGACGTACGTGGGACGTCCCGGGACGCGCGTCGAAGGCCCGGCGCGGCGCGGAGCGAAGGCTCTCCCCGGGATGGCGCACGCTCGGTGCGGTGCGGTGCGCGGCCGGCTGGGAGCGGAGGTACGAAGCGGTGACCAGCAGCGACGGTGTGGCAAAGTGTCCGTCATGACGGGCGGAGCGCAGGCGCGGCCGGGGGGCGCGGCGGGTGGATCGGCGGGCCTGGTCGCGGGCGGGCTCGTCGTCACGGCGGCCGTGCTGGCCCATGGGTTGCCGTCGCTGATGACACTGCGCCGGCTGCGCACCGCGGTCGCCCCGCGCCTTGCCGGGGTCGGCCGGGCCGACCACGTCGCGTTGACCTTCGACGACGGGCCGGACCCGGCGTCCACACCGCAGTTTCTCGAGGTGCTCGACGAGCTCGCCGTCCGGGCGACGTTCTTCGTGCTCGGCAGCATGGTGCGCAGGTCAACAGGCCTGACACGGGAGATGGCGGCAGCCGGCCACGAGCTGGCCGTGCACGGCTGGGACCACCGGCCGATGCTGCTTCGCGGGCCGATGTCCAGCTACGACCAGCTCGCCCGCACCCGCGATCTGGTGGCCGAGACGACCGGGCAGGTGCCGGCGCATGTCCGGCCGCCGCACGGGGTGCTGTCCTCGGGGGTGCTCGCCGCCGCGCGCCGCCTCGACCTCACACCCGTCCTGTGGACGGCGTGGGGCCGGGACTGGACGGCGACGGCGACCCCGCAGACGGTGCTGGCCACGCTCGCGCCTGACCTGCGCGGCGGTGCCACCGTGCTGCTGCACGACAGCGACTGCACCTCCGCACCCGGCGCCTGGCGCAGCGCCCTTGGCGCCCTGCCGGAACTGGCCGCCCGCTGCGACGACGCCGGCCTGGTGCTCGGCCCGCTCGCCGACCACGGCCTGCGCGCCCCCGCGGCTGAAACGACTCAGAGACGCCCAGCGCTGGCGATATGCCGGAGAAGCCCTTGCTCCGCGGGCTACGTCTCCGGGTACAGCGAGTAGGACGGGAAGTTGCCGTAGAGGCGTTCGTGGCTGTCGGACCCGACGGTGACGGCGTGGACGAGGTGTTCGCCGCCGACGAAGGCGCCCTTCCAGGACGCGCCGCGGCCACCGAACGGCTCGGCGCGGTCGCCGCGGGAGCGGGGCTTGTTGACACCGACCTTGAACGCGGCGAGTTCGCCGGACAGGCGCCGGGCGGTGGATTCGTCGTCGCAGGCGAGGGAGGCGACGAGCGCGCCGTTGGAGGCGTTCATGGCGGCGAGCAGTTCGGCTTCGGAGTCGACGATGACGATGCTGTCGATCGGCCCGAACGGTTCGGCGTGGTGCAGTGCGGCCGCCGGCGGCGGGTTGAGGATCGCGACGGGTGGGACGTACGCGGAGCGGTCCTGGTCGGGCAGGAACCGGCCGTCGGCCAGGTCGCCGCGGTAGAGCGGCAGGCCGCCCTTGGTGATCGCCTCGTCGACCTTGGCGGCGAGTTCCGTGGCCTTCTCGGCGGTGATGACCGGGCCGTAGTCGAGGTCGGGCAGCGGGTCGGCGTCGTGCTCGACGGCGAGGGGGTGCCCGAACCGGACGGAGGAGACCACCGGCAGGTACATCTGGAGGAACTGGTCGAACAACTGCCGCTGGACGACGTAGCGCGGGTAGGCGGTGCAGCGCTGCTTGCCGTACTCGAAGCCCTTGCGCAGGTGACCGGCGAGCAGGTCCCACTGGGAGAAGTCCCAGATGCCCCAGGCGTTGAGGCCCTCCTGCTCGAGGAAGTGCCGCTTCCCGGTGTCAACGAGCGCGGCGGCGACCTGGCCGCCGGCGGAACGGCCGCCGACGAAGGCCAGGCAGCCGATCTCGGGGGCGCGCACCAGCGCGGACGACAGCCGTGACCCCGAACCGGAGACCAGAGAGACGGGCAGCCCGGCCCGGCGGGCCAGCGCGCAGGCCAGGGTGAGGCACGCGGCGCCGCCGTCGGTCGGTGTCTTCGCGATGGCTGCGTTGCCGGCGAGCATCTGCACCAGCATGGCGTGCATCAGCACGCTCATCGGGTAGTTCCAGCTCGCGATGTTGCTTACCGGGCCGGGCAGCGAGGTCCGGCCGGCGATCATGCTGTCGACCTCGTCGATGTACCAGCGGACGCCGTCCAGGGCGCGGTCGACGTCGGTGCGGGCCAGCCGCCACGGCTTGCCGATCTCCCAGACGAGGAGCAGTGCGAGCAGCTCGCGATGCTCCTCCATGGCCTCGACCGCGGCGGTGACCCGGGCCTTGCGGTCGGCCAGCGGGACGTCGCGCCACTCCTTGTGGTCGTCGAGCGTGGCTCGGATGGCCTCACGGGCCTCGTCGGGGTCGATCATCGGGGGACCAGCGATCGGGGACCCGTCGATGGGTGAGAGGCTGTGGAGTGGATTGCCGGTTCGGTGCCACCGACCGCCCCAGAGGTTGAGCAGGCGGTCCTCGTCGAAGGCCTCAGGTGCGACCTGGCGGGCGCGTGCGTAGGCGTCGGTCCAGGAGGTGCCCGGCTTCAGGTGCAGTCGGGGCGGGGGCGTGCTGGCTGCGGCGTCCATCTCCCGAGGGTCTCTCTGATCCGATCGTGGCGCCACCAAACTGACGTCAATGGCGTCGCTCATCCCGTACATCCAGTCGCCTTCGATAGCTGGTTATGAAGCGGCGGTTACCGGGCTGGGGGACTACTGGGCGTTGTTGACCGGTTCTGCCGCGCAGGGAAGCACCTGCCTGTGAATGCTCTGGCCGAGGCGGCCCGGGCCGGTGCCAGTGGCGTCCGTGCAGGTGCAACGCTCGGCCGGCGCGTCGGCGAGCGAAGTCGAGTTGGTACGGAAACGGGCAGGAAGACTGAACTCGGCCCAAAAGCGCGTACTATTTCCCCTATGTCGGATGTGTTAAGGACATGGAAGCGGGGGGTGACTTCAGCGCGCCTGCGACCTCGTGTGTGTAGTGCATCACGTAGAGTGGGCAGGTGTACGAACCGGCTTTCGCGCGCGGCAGAGAAGCCGCTTGGCGGAGAAACCGAACCCGATTTCCGGATGTGTGATGACGGCCAGTGTGGTGCCGCCGTCGGCCGCTGATGCCGACCCGACCCGTGACGCGACGCCCATACGGGTTCTCGTCGTGGACGATCACGAACTCTTCCTTCAGGGTCTGCAGGTGGTCCTGGACACCGAGGAGGACATCTCGGTGGTGGGGCGTGCCGCCGACGGGCAGGAGGCGCTCGTCCTCGCGTCCGGTACCGCGCCCGACATCGTCCTGATGGACGTGCGCATGCCCGGGCGCGACGGCATCGCTGCCGCGAGCGCCATCAAGCGGGCGGTGCCGCGCGTGCGCATCGTGATGCTGACCGTGTCGGACGAGGAGTCCGACCTCTTCGAAGCGATCAAGGCGGGTGCGGTCGGCTATCTGCTGAAGTCGATCCCGCCGCACGAGGTGGCCGACGCGGTGCGCGCCGTGCACAACGGCCAGAGCCTGATCAGCCCGTCGATGGCCTCGAAGCTCATGGTCGAGTTCGCGACCATGGCCCGCGGCGGCAGCGGTGGCGGTGAGGACCGGCCGCGCGCCCACGCCCCGCATCTGACCGCGCGTGAGCTGGAGGTCCTCAAGCTCGTCGCCGAGGGGCGGGCCAACCGCGAGATCGCCCGCAAGCTCTTCATCAGCGAGAACACGGTGAAGAACCACGTGCGCAACATCCTGGACAAGCTCCAGCTCCACTCGCGGATGGAGGCCGTCATGTACGCCGTCCGCCAGGGCCTGTTCGACATCGAGTAGGCCCCAGCCGTCCAGCCCCCCAGCCCCCAGCCGTCCAGCCCCCGGGACGCGAGCCGCTGCCGGCTGCCGGCAGCGGCTGCTCCGCCGCCGACGGGCGGGGGCTACGCGGGCCGTGCGCGGTGGAGCCAGGTGCGCCGTGCCGGCAGCGTGGCTGGAAAGGCTCCCGGTGGGCTGTTGTTGGCCCACGGCCGGAACGTGCCAGAAAGAGGGGCACTGTCGGGCGTTCGCCGGTGAGATCCACCTCTCAACCGGTCTCGTGCAGAACTCCGGGCCAACCCAACCGCTTTTGGGGCTTTATGGCCAGCTTGTCCGTTATGCAGGCTGTGCTGGACGATGGCGGGGATTGCCACTCGGGAAACCGACAGCGGGCGCGGTGAATGGCGTCGCCCCTGCGGTGCGGGGGAAGAGGCACAGGTGGGCGGCCCTGGAACGGCGGCCAGGCAAGGCCTCCAAGCGCCGGAACGGGGTGCCGGAACTGATCGCCGCAGAGTCAGGACGGATCCGGCTTCCGACCCGCAGTCGGCCGTGAACACACATCTGGTCGCATCGGATTCCCGGCGGCGACCGCGGTGAGCAGAGTTGTGCGGCCCTTTGCTGCATTCCACCCCATACGATGTCGATGATGGCTAGCGTCATCGGTCGACCAGCCTGCTCGGCTGCCCGGCGAGACCGTCCGGCCAGCTCGACCGGGGACTGCATCCGTCGGGGAGGTGAGTACACCGGTGACCACAGCGGAGCAACCGTCCGGGGCTGACACGACCCCGGGCCGTGCGAGCATCATCAACCAGATCTGCCTGACCTGCCGTGGGGGTCGGGCGGTATTCGAGCTCCGCGCCGCGGATCAGGGCGGCACCGCGCCGCACCTGGAACCGTGCCGCCACTGCGCGGGCAAAGGCCGGCACGTCGGCCTTGTCCCGCCCGTATGATCATCCCGCCCGTATGATCATGCTCTGGTAGCGCCCGGCTACCCGGCCCACCCGCCCGGCGAGCCCGGCGGTCGCGGTTCGTCGGCACCCCGACACCGGACTGCCGGGCACCCCCGCCGAGCTTGGTCGGGGGCACGTGCGGCCACGCCCGGACGCGCGGAGGGAACCCAGGCTCTGTCGGGAGGGGCAGAGGGAAAAGAAGTGTGCCACCCACAGAAAGGTGAGTGGCACCGCTACCGCGTGGGGTGAGTGACGGGATTCGAACCCGCGACCCCCGGGACCACAACCCGGTGCTCTGCCAACTGAGCTACACCCACCACGAACCGATCTGAACCGGACCCGATCTGAACCTCAACCGGGCTGAGCCATAGTACCGGTAGAACGGGCCGCTGTGACAGCCGGGTCGCGAGTGAGCGCGGACGCCCTTCGGTCAGGAGGCCCGCACGGCGGCGGCTGCGGCCCGGGCGGTCTCGGTCGTCGGGCCGGGCTGCGGCACGAACAGCACCTCGCGGTAGTAGCGCAGCTCCTCGATGCTCTCCCGGATGTCCGCCAGCGCCCGGTGGCCGCCGGACTTCACCGGGGCCGCGTAGTAGGCCCGTGGGTACCAGCGGCGCGCCAGCTCCTTGATCGACGAGACGTCGATCATCCGGTAGTGCAGGAACTCGTCGAGCTGGGGGAGGTAGCGGGTGATGAAGGTGCGGTCGGTCGCGATCGAGTTGCCGCACAGCGGGGCCTTGCGCGCGTCCGGGACGAAGCGCCGGATGTAGGCGAGGAGCTGACGCTCCGCCTCGTCGACCTTGAGGTCGGCGGCGCGGACAGCGGTGGTCAGCCCGGAGGCCTCGTGCATCTCCCTGACGATGGGGAGCATCTGGTCGAGCGCCGCGTCCGGTGCGCCGAGAACGAGGTCGATGCCGTCGTCCAGGACGGTGAGCTCGCTGTCGGTCACCAGGCAGGCGACTTCGAGCAGCAGGTCGGAACCGGCGTCAAGACCGGTCATCTCGCAGTCGATCCAAACCAGACGATCCATCCCGTTCACATTAGGGAATTCCGTCGCTGTCGTCACCTACGTCCCTCCGCTTCCTGCGCTGCCGATCCCGCGCTGGCCGGGGCAGGCAAGATCTGACCGTAGCCACGGTGGCACGCAGGGGTGGACGCGGGGGTGCCGCCGCCCGGCTCGTGGCGGCAGCCGGGCCCGCTGCCGGCAGCCGGGCCCGCTACCGGCGGGCGGTGGGCGCCGGGTGGTTGGAGACCCGGAAGCGAACGGTGGTGACGGGGGTGCGGCCCGAGCCGTCCACGACAGCTTCCAGGAAGTAGACCCCGTCGACGACCTCGGTGGTCAGCCAGCCGGAGTCATGCGGGGCGAAGACGTACGGCGGACCGGCTGAGGGGACGTTGTAATGACGCCCGGTCGGCCCGGTGAGGACAAAGGTGACCCGCCCGACCGAACCGCTGGTCTGCAGGGTGATCCGCCGGAAGCCGCTGATGGTCTCGCCTTCCGTCACCCCCGCGAACCCCGCCGGAGCGTCCGGGGAGGAGGGCGTGCTCGTGGGAGCGGAGACCGTGGCGAGAGGGCTCGGCCCGGCTCCGGTGCCCGGCCCGGGTCTGGAAGCGCCTCCGGGTCTGGCGGCGGGGCTGGTGCCGAGTGCGGGCACGCCCGGGGCGATCCCGGGATACTCCGCCGCGGCGAGGCCGGCAGTGTCGCGCGTACCGTTCTGGTACTCGACGACGAGCAACGGCATCAGGAGAAGCGCGGAGAAGAACAGGGCCAGGCCAATCCAGCCCCGCCGAAAGGCGTTCACGTGGGCTGTACCCTTCGTCACCGCTGCGGGTAAGCGCCCACTCTATGCGGTGTGCGACAGTCTGCCCACGCCGGGGTGATCAGCGCGGCCGACGGCCCGGCGGTCTGGTCGGCCGCCGGCCGGGGCCTCGGTTGTCCCGAGGGCGCTGGCGTCCGCGTAGTCGACTCACTGCCAGGATGCGCTCCTGTACGACGCGCTCCTGCCGAAGGCACCGGCCACGATCCACACTCCGAAGGTAGCCTCCGGAGCCCCGTTCCGGCGATGGCGTCACAAGCTGTTAACCGAACTTCCGGCGTGTCGCCCGCGTCGGGCGTTGTGCGCTCCCCGTTGCTCCGGGGTGATTCCGTTGCTGGTGGACACCGCCGTCATACGTGACGGCGGTGTCCACCAGTGGCCAGCCGGCCTGGTGTGGCTCAGGCGGCGACGGCCTTGGGGAGCTTGGTGTCAAAGGCCGGTTCGAGCGCGAGCTCCAGCACCTCGCGGACGTCCGCGACCAGGTGCACTGTCAGCGCCTCCCGGACCGCGGCCGGAACGTCGTCCAGGTCGGGCCCGTTCCGCGTGGGCAGCAGCACGGTGGTGAGGCCGGCCCGGTGGGCGGCGAGCAGCTTCTGCTTGACCCCACCAATGGGCAGCACCCGGCCGGTCAGCGAGACCTCCCCGGTCATCGCCACATCGGCCCGCACGGGACGGCCGGACAGCAGCGACGCCAGTGCGGTGGTCATCGTGACCCCGGCGCTGGGCCCGTCCTTGGGCACCGCGCCGGCCGGGACGTGGATGTGGATGCCGCGGTCGCGCAGGTCCCCGACCGGCAGCTCCAGCTCGACCCCGCGCGAGCGCAGGTAGGACAGCGCGATCTGCGCCGACTCCTTCATGACGTCGCCGAGCTGCCCGGTGAGCGTCACGCCGCTGGCTCCGGTCTCCGGGTCGGCGAGCGAGGCCTCGACGAAGAGGACGTCGCCGCCGGCGCCGGTGACGGCGAGCCCGGTCGCCACGCCCGGCAGCGCGGTGCGTTCGGCCGATTCCGGGGTGTGCCGCGGCCGGCCCAGGTAGCCGGTCAGGTCCCCGGGGCCGATCGTGACCGGCAGTTCCGTCTCCCCGAGCGCCACCTTCGCGACGACCTTGCGCAGCACCCGCGCGGTGGCCCGCTCCAGGTCGCGGACGCCGGCCTCGCGGGTGTACTCGCCGGCGAGCTGACGCAGTGCCTCGTCGTCGACGACGACGTCGTCCGCGGTCAGCCCGGCGCGCTCGACCTGCCGGGGCAGCAGGTGGTCGCGGGCGATGGTGACCTTCTCCTCCTCGGTGTAGCCGTCGAGCAGGATCAGCTCCATCCGGTCCAGCAGCGGCGCGGGGATGGCCTCCAGCACGTTCGCGGTGGCCAGGAACAGGACGTCCGACAGGTCGAGCTCCACCTCCAGGTAGTGGTCGCGGAACGTGTGGTTCTGTGCCGGGTCGAGCACCTCGAGCAGGGCGGCGGTCGGATCGCCGCGGTAGTCCGAGCCGACCTTGTCGACCTCGTCCAGCAGGATCACCGGGTTCATCGACCCGGCCTCGCGGATCGCGCGCACGATGCGCCCCGGCTGGGCACCGACGTAGGTGCGCCGGTGGCCGCGGATCTCCGCCTCGTCGCGGACGCCGCCGAGCGCCACCCGGGCGAACTTCCGGCCCATCGCCCGCGCGACCGACTCGCCCAGCGACGTCTTGCCCACTCCGGGCGGGCCGGCGAGCGCGAGGACCGCACCACTGCGGCGGCCACCGACGACCCCGAGCCCGGCGTCCGCGCGGCGACGGCGCACGGCCAGGTACTCGACGATCCGATCCTTGACGTCGTCGAGGCCGGCATGGTCGGCGTCCAGGACGGCCCGGGCGGCGGTGATGTCGTACGTGTCCTCGGCGTGGGAGCTCCACGGTAGTTCCAGGACGGTGTCGAGCCAGGTGCGGATCCAACCGCCCTCCGGGGAGGAGTCGGTCGTCCGCTCGAGCTTGTCGACCTCCTTCAGCGCGGCGGTGCGGACCTTCTCCGGCAGGTCGGCGGCCTCGATCCGGGCCCGGTAGTCCTCCTTGCCGGCGTCCTCGGCGGAGCCGTCCAGCTCCGCCAGCTCCTTGCGGACGGCGTCGAGCTGGCGCCGCAGCAGGAACTCGCGCTGCTGGCGATCCACCCCCTCCTGGACGTCGCGGCGGATGGTCTCGGCGACCTCGACCTCGGCGGCGTGCTCCTTCGTCCAGGGGATCAGCTTCTCCAGCCGGGCCGTGACGTCGAGCGTGCGCAGCAGCTCCAGCTTCTGCGCGGTCGACAGGTAGGACGAGTAGCCGGCGGTGTCGGCCAGGGTGCTGGGGTTCTCCAGCGCCGCGACCGTGTCGGCGACCTGGTCGACGCCCCGGGTGCGGAGCAGACCGGTCACCAGGGCGCGGTACTCCAGCGCCAGGGTGACGAGACGGGTGACCGCGCCGTCCGGGTTGTCGGGGTCCGCGGCGTCGTCACCGCGGTGCGGGGCACTGAGCGTGCCCGAGAAGCCGGGCGGGGCGACCGGTTCGACGACCGTCGCCTCCACCCACACGGGCGCGTCGTCCGCGGGGGCGTCCGCGGGCGGGGGTGCCTGCAGCCGGGCCCGGGTGGCGGCGCGGACAACCGCGGCGGTGGTGCCGTTCGGCAGCCGCCCGATCTGTTCGACGACCGCGACGACACCGATGTCGGCGAGCTCCCCGTCCACGCGGGGGACCAGCAGGACCTCGGCCTTGCGCTGGGAGGAGCGGCTGGAGATGCCCGGCGCGCGGGCTTCGGGTATGGAATCGGGCCGGCCGCCCCGGGCCGCGTCCACGGCGGCGCGGGTCCGGTCGTCCGACAGATCGAGCGGAACCACCATGCCGGGCAGGAGCACCGAGTCGTCCAGCGGCAGCAGCGGCAGGAACCTGGTCTGTGACATGCGACCTTCATCCCTCGTGTCGAGCGGGTCCGGCCCAGTCATCTTGAGCCTGACCTACTCAAGCCATCGGAGTGGATCGGTGTTCCCTCATCTGATCGCCCTGGGCGAACGCCGTCGGCGGGTCGGGTGCATGGGAGGGTGGCCGGGGGCGGGAAGTCTCCGAGGGGTCGGCTGGTTGCACGCAGATAGTTGAATCGGCAACCGTCAGGGCCGGGTCAGGAGGGGCGCCTGCCGCCCCGGCGGGCCCGAGCCGAGCGGTCGCCGCAACGAAGATCAGCACGCTTTCTGGGAGGTCACCATGCCAGCCGTCACCGCCGACACCCTCACCCTGCCGAGGCTGCCCGCGCCCGGGCCCGGCGACGTCGAGCGCCCGGTGCGGAAGGTCGTGACCGCCCCGTCCGGCTTCGAGGGGGAGGGCTTCCCCGTCCGTCGGATGTTCGCCGGGGTGGGCCTCGCCGACCTCGACCCGTTCGTCCACGCCGACCAGATGGGCGCCGTCGACTACGCGGCCGGCGAGCCCAAGGGCACCCCGTGGCACCCGCACCGCGGGTTCGAGACCGTGACCTACATGATCGACGGCACCTTCCAGCACCAGGACTCGCACGGTGGCGGTGGCCTGATCGCCGACGGCGCGACCCAGTGGATGACGGCCGGCGCCGGCATCCTGCACATCGAGACGCCGCCCGAGGAGCTCGTCATCAGCGGTGGTCTCTTCCACGGGGTCCAGCTCTGGGTGAACCTGCCCGCCCGGGACAAGTTCAGCCCGCCGCGCTACCAGAGCATCGAGGGTGAGCAGGTCTCGCTGGTCGCCTCGCCGGACGGTGGGAGCCTTGTCCGGATCATCGCCGGGGACGTCGGCGGCTTCCGCGGGCCCGGCTCCACCCACACGCCGATCGCGGTCGTCCACACCACCGTCAGCCCGGGCGCGCGGGTCAGCGTGCCGTGGAACCCGGAGTACAACAGCCTGGTCTACGTCCTCGCTGGCGCCGGAACCGTCGGTGCGAAGGACACTCCCGTCCATCTCGGCCAGACAGCCGTGCTCGGTGCCGGAGACCGGATCAGCCTCGCCGCCGCTCCCCGCCAGGGCGCGGACGCCCCGAACCTGGAGGTACTGCTGCTCGGCGGCCAGCCCATCCGCGAGCACGTGGAGATGTACGGGCCGTTCGTGATGAACACCCGTCAGGAGCTCCAGCAGGCCGTCGAGGACTTCCAGGCCGGCCGCCTCGGTGTGATCCCGGAGAACGCCCTGATGCCGCACCGGGCGTGACCCGGGCACGCTCCGACCGTGCCCGGGCCGGGCCGGGCCGGGCCTGTGCTGTGATGGTTTGCGCAGCGCACCCGATCCTTCACGTAAGGCCGCTGACGTGGTGGTATCAACCTTGAGTCAGAACGCGTGGCGCCGCGCCGGTTCCGGTGGCCCGCGATACCACCCGACAGTTGGTCGCGCCCGGCTCAGCGGTGCCCGGCGCAGAAGGAGCAGATCATGGTTCGGCCTGGTGGTGGCACTGGTCCGGACCGCCAGCGTCCGCGGCGGCCGGACTGGCCGGCCAAGAGCCTGCTGGGCCGGCTGCCGGAGCCGATCCGCACGGAGTTCGTCGCGCTCGGCGCCTACCGGGAGTTCAGCAGCGACGAGGTGCTGCTGAGGGAGGGCGAGGGGACGAACTTCGTCGTGCTGCTGCTGAGCGGCTGGGTCAAGGTGACCGCGTCGACCGAGAACGGCGGCTTCGCGCTGCTGGCGATCCGGCACGGCGGTGACCTCGTCGGCGAGCAGGCCGGGCTGGACGGTGAGCCGCGCTCGGCGACAGTGACGGCGGCCGGTGCCGTCCTCGCGAAGGTCATCGCGCTGGAGACCTTTCTGGACTTCCTGCGGCGCGCCCCCGAGGCGAGCACCCCCGTGCTCCAGTCCGTCAGTGCCAAGCTGCGCAACTCGACCCGGCGCCGGGTCGAGTTCGGCGGGTGCACGGTCGCGATGCGCCTGGCCCGCGTGGTCTGCGAGCTGGAGCACGCCTACGGCGCCGACGCGACGGACGGGACCGGGCGCCGCGTGCAGATCTCGCTCACCCAGCCGGAACTCGCCGGCCTCGTCGGCGCCGCCGAGCCGACCGTGCACAAGGTTCTGCGCGAGCTGCGCCAGCAGGGCGTGGTGGACACCCGCTACCGGGCGATCGTGATCCGCGATGTCGACGCGCTCTACACGGCCGCAGGCATACCCCGTCACCGCTGACCTGCGGCTCGCAGGTGTCGACCCGCCTCCCGCGCCGGCACCCTGCCGTCACCCCTGCCTGCCGTCACCCCTGCTGCCGGCCGTCACGCTTCCCTGCCGGCGCCGCGACCGGCACCGCTGGGGAACTGGTGCTGGTGCCACATCGTTGTCCAGTCGGCTCCGCTCGGTGAAAACCATCGCAGGAGGATGTCTTCGTCCCTCCGCGGGTGAACAGTGGCTCTCAGCGAAACGTCCTTCTCGGAGGCTGAGCGTGAACGAAGCGGCTCCCGGCATCCGGCGGCTCTGCATCGCCATCGCCACGGACGCCCCTGCCCTCCTCCCCGGCCACCGGCCGGATGGTCCGGAAGCCCGGGGCGGGCTCGCGGCGTTCCCGGGTGACCCGTCACCGCGGGCTTCACTGGGCGCGGTCCTCGACGAGGCCTGCGGCGCCGCGGGTGTGCAACGTGTGCACTGGGTTCCCTGGCCGGAAGGCGGCGAGCTGGGGGTCTTCCCGCCTGGGATCGACGAGGGCCGGGTGGTCGCCGCGTTCACCCGGGAGCTGTGCCGTGCGGTCGCCGAGGCCAACGACGCCCAGGACGACGTTCAGGCCGGAGGCGACCGGGTGGGAAGCGACCGGGTGGGAAGCGACCGGGCTGGCGGCGGCACGGTGCGGCTGCGGCTTCGGGTCGCGCTGCACCAGGGGATCACCCGCTGCGACGAGGGGGGCTACAGCGGGCGGGCGGTGGTGAAGGCCTGCCAGCTGCTCGACGCCGAGGTGCTCCGCCGGGAGCTGGCGGCCAGCCCGGGAGCGGATCTGGTGTTCATCGTGTCCGCGGAACTGTTCGACGACGTCGCCGGCGAGGACCACACCGATCTGCGCCGCAGCGAGTTCCGGCAGGTCACCGTGCCCGGGCCGCTGGCGGGCCCCGACCTGCTGGCCTGGGTCTCCACGCGCCGGTCGCCCGCGCGGGTCGGAGGCACCGCCGCGCCCTGGTGACCTGGCGGTGGTCGGGAGGCCCGTTGTGTGACCAGGTGAACCGTTGATCAGGCGAACCGGTGCCCGGGCGAGCGGCCCACTGTTCGCGGGCTGGCCGCGGCAGCCGCCCCGCCTGCCGCGGAAGGCCGGTTGGCAGGCATGCTGGGGGCGTGCTGCGTCATGTCCGCGCGATCCGCTACGCCACGCCCCTGCGAGAGGGCGGCAGTCTGCCCGGTCTGATGGAGGGCGACGATCTCGGGACCTGGGTGGTCAAGTTCACCGGCGCGGGCCAGGGCCCGAAGTCGCTGGTCGCCGAGGTGGTCGTCGGTGAGCTCGCGCGCGGCCTGGGGTTCGCGGTGCCCGAGCTGGTCGTGGTGGACGTCGATCCCGACCTTGGCCGCACCGAGCCCGACCAGGAGGTCCAGGAGCTGCTGCGGGCCAGCCCGGGCAGCAACCTCGGCATGGACTACCTGCCGGGTTCGATCACCTACGATCCGCTGGCCTTCGACGTCGAGCGGGAGCTCGCCGCCCGGGTGGTGTGGCTCGACGCCCTCACCCTGAACGTGGACCGGTCCTGGCGGAACCCGAATCTGCTGGTGTGGGGCGGTCGGCTGTGGCTGATCGATCACGGCGCGGCGCTGTATCCGCACCATGACTGGGCGGGTGTCGGGGCGGCCGTCGACCGACCACTGCCCCGCTTCGCCGAGCATGTGCTGCTGCCGGTGCTCGGTCCCGGCGCCGCCGAGCTGCTCGCCGCGGCCGACGCGGAGCTGGCGCCCGCGGTCACGGCCGCGCTGCTGTCCCGGGTGCTTGAGCTGGTGCCGGGGGAGTGGGCCGACGCTCCGGGATCGGCCTACATCGACTGGCTGCTGGCTCGGGTGGGCGGGGCCCGGCCCTGGTTGGAGCCGATGCTTGTCCCGGCGGCGCAGGCGCCCTCGGCGGGGGAGCGGGTCGCTGATCGGCCCTCGGCGCGTCCCGGCTGGCTCACGGGAGGGCTCGGTGCCTGACCTGTTCGAGTACGCGATGGTCCGGGTGGTGCCGCGGGTCGAGCGCGGCGAATGCGTCAACGTCGGGGTGCTGTTGTGGTGCCAGCGGGCCGCCTTCCTCGGCTCGCGGTGCGTCCTCGACCGGGAGCGGCTGGTCAGCCTCGATCCGTTTCTCGACCTGGCCGCGGTGGCGGCGCATCTCGCCGCGCTGCGCCGGGTCTGCGCGGGTGGCCCGGAGGCCGGACCCGCCGGCCAGCTCTCCGGGGGGGAGCGGTTCCGCTGGCTGACCGCCCCGCGCAGCACCGTCGTTCAGACATCAGCCGTACACAGCGGCCTCACGGAGGATCCGGCGGCCGAACTGGACCGGCTGGTGGCCCTGCTCGTCGACCGCCCCGGCCCGCTCACAGGCTGACAGCCCCAGGCCCGCGGCCGGAATCTGATCGGCCCGAGTCCGATCGACCCCGGACAGGTGGCGGCGTCGCTCGCGGGTCCCCCAGGTACCCGCGAGCGACGCGCCGGTCATGCGCCTCCCGCTACGGATTGCTCCACAGCTGGGTGTAGAGCTGGGCAGACGCGTTGTTGACGAACAGGCAGTGCTGATCGGTGGGCCGGTAGAGGTTCGAACCGACGTTGGGCGGTTCGCAGGTGTTGTAGTAGTTCTCGTAGTACAGACCCGCGTTGGCCCTGGCCTCCATCCAGTCACGCATGAAGCGGATGAAGTTCGGGTTGTCGCCGGCCCCGTTCTCGTTGCGCCCGCTCACGACGCCCCACTCCCCGATTCCGAAGAGCTTGTTGTTCGCTCGGGCGAAGTTGTAGAGCCAGGTCATTCCGCCGACGGCGTTCGCCTGGTTGTTGAACTCCGTCAGGGTCCGGGAGGGCGGGTAGTGGTCGTAGGCGTCGATGCCGATGATGTCCACCCAGTCGTTACCCGGGTAGAGATCGAGCGGATTGTGACTGGGCGGGTTCTGCGAGTAGTGCGCGTTGATGGTCCAGTCCAGCAGCGGGTCGGGCTCCGCGGTGGAGTTGATGGCATCGGCGATGTGCCGCCAGCAGCCCACGTAGGCGGCGGGGTTGCTGCCCGACCACTGGTACCAGTTGCCGTTCGCCTCCCAGGCGATCCGGATGATGGAGTTCTGCCTCCCGGTGCTGTTCAGGGTGTGGCCGAACGTGCGCCACTGCGAGTCGTAGGCACCCGCGGCGCAGGCGGTGAGTGTGTGCCCTGAGCTCTCGGGGAAGGGAGGTACCGAGATGACGAGACGGCCTGGCCAACCCGCGAAGTTGGCCTGGGTCCAGGACGGCTGCACGATGTTCTGCCAGTTGTTGCGGCTGACGAAGACATGCGCCAGGTCGCATGGTCTGCCACGGAGGGAGCAGAACGCGTCCACATTGGGTGCGTTCTGAACGGGGTCGCCGTTCGCCCCGGAGAGCCAGCGCTGACCCGGTGGCGGATTCGAGTCGACATAGACCTGCGCCCGGTCGAAAGTGACCTGAATGCCGCCGGACGCCGGGTCGTTCCAACCGACGTTCACCAGCACCGCGGTGTGGACACCGGCGTTGAGGAGGCCGGACTGGTAGATGCGGGCCACGCTCGCGGACGAGGCGAAGGTGTTTACCGCGGTCGGAGTCTGGCCGTCCACGCTGATGGTCGCGATACCGCCGTCGGGCCCGAGAATGCCGTAGATGTCCAGCTGCACCCCGGTGAACCGCAGCACGGCGCCGCTGGATGCCTGTGTCGAACGGCGGTAGCTCCCGTTGGGCGTGGCCGGTGGGCCACCTGTGACGGCCGACCAGTCACCGAAGTAACTGACCTGGTTGACACTGGAGCCGACCGCGGTGTCCTCGATGAGGACGCCGGGAGCGGGAACGGCCTCGGCGCCCGCGCCGGTGATCGCCGCCCCGGTGAACAGGACTGGCGCGAGGACGGCGAGCCGCAGCAGGGCCGTCCGTCGCGGTGATCTGCGCGGCGGATGGCGTCGGTGCCTGGGCGGAGCGCCCCGCCCGATCCGCCTGCCCGTGGTGTCGTTGCCGCCGGTTTCTCCGCTCGCCGAATAGTGACTCCCCCCGTCGTGCTGAGCTGTGCCGCGTGCTCGACCGGCCCGGACTCGCCAGGCGGTGGATCTCCGGCGCTGTCGATGTTTCGCATGCCTCGGGTTGTGTTCGCCGCAGTCGATGACCTCCTGTGGCGAAATCCCCCGATCCGAAGTGGTTGCGTGTGGCACCCCCGCGCCTCATCCCTTCGTCAGGACCCGTGGCCGGTGCACTCGTCGACCAGAGCCGCTTCTAGCAGATGACGCGGCGATGCTATACGGAGAGTAAGTGGAAACTACTCTCCGTTACTCTTGGGTCGGAGATTCGACCGGCCGTACCCGGACTTGCGCTGACCGTGTCCGAGACGCCGCGGGAGCAGGCCTCGCCGGGCATCCGGTCCCAGAAGGACGACGGTAGGAGGGGCGGCCAGCCCCGACCCGGCGTGGCCGCGCGGCGGGGCGCGGCCACGCTGATCAGGCGCTGGCCGGACGCGGCGTGGCCAGCTGACCACGCCGGTCGGACGCCGCTGTGCGGCGGTGTGCGATCAGGAGCTGGCCCGGCGACGGCTTGCCATGGTGAGGACGGCCTCGGCGGCCAGCAGCAGGACGGCCAGCCAGGACAGCGTGGCCACCCGGTCGAACGAGGAGACCCAGGAACCGTTCGCCGGCAGGTCGTGCCGTGCCTGCGCCTGCAGCACATAGAGAGCACTCACCGCCAGGCAGACGGCCGGAGCGGCCCGCAGCGCCAGCCGGACCCGCGGCACCCGGGCCGCCGCGCCCGTCAGCAGTGCGACGACCAGCCCGGCCACCGGGCTGACCAGTACGACACTGACCGCGCCGGTCGCCAGGGCCAGCAGTATCGCCGACCGCACCGAGACCGTCCCGGTGCCGCCCCGCCACGGCTCGGCGGTCGGGAGCTCGGCCCTGGGGGGCGGCGCTGACGAGACCCGTACCGGCGCTGCCGTGAGGCCGGGCGCCGAGCCGGCCGCGCCGCCCAGGCCTGCGGCGCCTCCCGCCGGGGCGAGGTCGAGGTCACGCCAGGTGCGCCCGCGCCGCCGCCGGTAGGTGGCGGCGAACAGCAGGGCCGCGGTCAGGACGCCGGCCGCCGCGGATGCCCTCAGGACAAGATCGACGGTCCGCTGCGGGACCCAGTCGATGTCGATCGTGAAGCTGCCGCTGGTCGGGCTGACCCGCCAGCCATTGGCGTAGGCGTCGATCAGGCGGGACTCGCCGAGATCACGGCCGTCGACGTCTGCCCGCCACCCGGCGGACCGGCCCTCACCCAGAACCAGCCAGAACGGGGTGCCCGGCGTGGCGCCGGTGACGTCGACCCGGAACGAGGTGGCGCTGGTCGCCTCCACCTTCAGCGTGGGTAGGCCGGTGCTGGTGCCGCCGGGCGTGCCGGAGGCTTCGCCCGTGATCGCGTTGACGCCGGTGGCGTCGAGCCAGGCGCCGCCGCCGGCCTCGGAGGCGAGTAGCAGGCGGTCGATGTCGAGGCCGGTCAGGGCGCCGTTCGCAGTGCGGACGACATGGTCACCCGCACTGAGTGTGACTGGTGTGCCACAGGTGCGCACCCCCAGGCCATGACGATCGGTGGCGCCCTGGATGCTCCCGGTGATCTGTAGGCCGACCGGGGCACCGTCGATGGTCATCAGATCGGTGCGGCACGGCGCCGGGATGTCCTGCGGGCCGGCCGCGGCCAGCCCGGAGGGCCCGGCCTGCGCGGTTGCCGCGGGCTGCGCGGTGATCGTGCCGTTCGCGGCGCTGGCGGTCGCTCCGGGCGTGCCGGCGGCGCCGGGCGCGGTGGTGGCCGCCTCCCTGCGCCCCGTCCCGCCGGCCGAGCCGTCCAGGCCGGGAACGGCGATCTCCGCGATGCCGACCGGCAGGTTGGTGGTCAGGCCGCTGATCGTGTCCTTGCTGGTGACGGTGCGGACCTCCTCGACGACCAGCCGGATCGTGTTCCCGGTGACCGCGGGGAAGGAGAGGGCGACGGTCCGGGTGGCGTCTCGGGCGCCGGAGCTCACCGGGGCGTCGGTGACGGGCGGGACGTCGACCGCGCCGACCCGCCGCCCGTCCACCACGATCCCGATCTTCGTCGGCACCGAGTGCCGTCCGTCGGCCACCAGGGCAAGGTTCATCGAGGAGAACGTGACCGGAGTCGGTGTACTGACCTGGACCCAGGTGCCGGCCTGCTCGCCGAACCCCGGGCTCCAGGCCGTGCCCGGGTCGCCGTCGAAGGCGCTCGACCCGCGGGCGTCCAGATCACCGGGCAGGCGTCCGGACGAGGTGACCACCGGTGCGGCCCCGGCCCGGCCGAGCGTCGCGTCGATCATCTGGTCGCCGGCGTAGGCGGAGACCCGTGCCGTCCCGGTGAGGGCGAAAGTGCGGTCGGTGGGAAGGGTGAACGTACGCCGCATCGTGCTTTCCGGGTCGCTGCGGAACGGTTCCGCCGGGTTGGCGCGGTCCCGCGACAACTGCAGGCTCAGGCGGTGGTCCAGCGAGTCGGCGCCGGCAGCGTCAAGGGTGTCGGTGGGCAGCCGCAGCACCTCCTCGGCGATCATCGGCCTGCCGTCCACGCCCGGGATCTCCACCTCGGCGAGGCCGACGCCGGACAGGCCGTCGTAGGACCTCTGCTCGCCGAAGTTCGTGGCGTCGATGTGCACGCGCAGGGTGGTGAACGTCCGCCGGGAGAAGGCGATCGTCTGCCCGATCTGGGTGCGGGACGACTCGCTCAGGTCGACGGTGACGGGGGAGCCGCCGTCGAACGTGAGCGTGAGACGGGTGATCCACCGGTTGCGCGGGCCGTTGATCGGCTGGACGACGCGGATGTGGTCGGTGGTCGTCGGCTTCGCGAGCTCGACCTGCCAGGCGTCGCCGGTCGGGTCCTTGAACGCGCCGACCCGCCAGGCGGACTGCAGGTCGCCGTCGATCGCCCCGACGGGCCGGTCGGCGACTCCGTAGGAGAAGGTGTTGCCGTAGTCGGAGGCCCGCACGTTCTCGACCTGCGCCTCGGAACCGGGTGCGTGCGTCTGCATGATCGTTTCGGACGCGTGGCCGGCGTCGGGGAAGACCTCCAGCCGGTTGTCGTTCACGTCGTCGGCCAGCGGGGTCACCCCGGGCTGTTCCACGTAGCCGAAGTTCTCCCGGAGGCCGGTCCAGCGCTCGGCTCGCAGCCGGTTGGTGTCGCTGACGAGCAGTTCGGCCCCGTCGTTGAGGGCCTGGCGCAGCAGATCGGGCTGGCCGACGAGGCTGCCGGCGTAGAGGACCGTGCGCCCGCCGTCGAGGACGGCGTCGAGCTGGCCGGTGGCCGCCGCGTCGACGAGCGCCTCACCGTTGCCGCTGACGAGCAGCGGGGCCCGGGTGCTCTGGGCACGCAGGATCGAGTGCGGGTCGGCGACGGCGAAGTCGGCGAGTGCCGGCGGGTCGATGACCTCCGCATCCGTGCCCAGGGTGATCTCGTCGGTGAACGGGATGCCCGGGTCCTCCAGGACGGGGGGACCGAAGGTGCGCGGCTCGCTCAGCCCGGCCGGGCGCTGGCCCGCGATCAGATCCCAGGTCGCCCGGGGGCGGGGGGTCCGGAACCGCTCGTAGGCGAGATTGCTGCGCAGCACGACGTCGCCGGCGCTCATCAACCGGGCGATGCCCGGGATCGAGGCCGGGTCGAGCACGCCCTCCTGCAGCCGGCGGTCCAGCGCACGCAGCAGGTCCACCGAGCTGGCGCCGCCGAAGGGGATGAGCTCGCGGACCACCTCCGCCCGGTCCATCAGCCCAGGGGTGACCGGGTCGAGGACGGTCCCCCACCGGTAGTGGAAGAAGTCGGAGCCGGGCAGCTCCAGCACCCGGGTCTGCTCGCCGGTCGCGTCGGGGGGGACGGCGTCCAGCGCGCTGGCGAGCTCCTGTTCGTAGCCGGGGATGTCCTCCGGGCGGTCCAGCAGCGGCTCGATGAAGTGGCCCCGGTACAGGGGTGACATGTTCAGCACCAGCAGCAGCGCGACGCCCCCGAAGGCCAGCGTCCCCGCCACCGACGGCCGCAGCCACGACGCACCCGACGCGCCCGAGGCCGCCGGCACCTGTGCCGGCACAGGGAGGGCGCGGCGGGCCGCCAGCCGCTGGTCGAGGACGGCCAGCCCGCCCGCGAGCAGCACCGACAGCCCGAGGGCGACCAGGGGTACCGCGCGGGGCATCGACCGCAGCGCGAGGCCCGCCGTCGACCCCTCGGCGATGGCGCGGAACAGCCGGCCGAACGGTGACGGGTTGTCGTACGGGTACACGCCGACCGCGATCGTCGTGCCCACGACGATCAGGGTGACGAAGTAGGCGCGGTGCCCCCAGCGCACGCAGGCCGCGGCGGCCAGCGCGAGGATCGGTACCGCGAAGCTGATCGCCATCACGACGAGGTTGCCGGTGTAGTCGGTCGCCGGCCCGATCCAGGGGCCGAGGGCGTCCTGACCGTAGAAGAACCAGTTACCCAGGCCGCGCAGTACCTCGGAGGCCTGCGAGCTGCTCGCGACGGTCTTCACCGTCTCGCTGTAGGCGAGTACGTTCAGCCCGTAGCCGGCCTGCGTGTAGAGCCCCACGATCCACCAGGCGGACGTCACGAGGACCAGCACCGACGCCCGCGCGCTCAGCGTCAGGGCGGTGCCGAGCCGCACCTCGCGGGTGCCCCACACCGCGAACGGCACCCACAGCATCGGCCCGACCAGAATGAAGATCAGGCTGGACGCGTTGATGCTGCCGACCAGCGTCACCATCAGGGCGAACGCCGCCGGCCATCGCCAGCCGGAGCGCCACCGCACCAGCCGGGGAGCGCCCGGGTCGCGGGCCAGCTCGTCCACGCCGGCCTCGCGCAGGCCCCGCACGGTGATGCCGATGAACCAGCCCAGGCCGGCGTAGGGCAGCAGGATCGCCGAGATCCGCGCCTCGTACTCCAGCGTGTACGGGGTGAGCATGTAACCCAGCGCGGCGATGAACGCGTACCGGTCGGGCCAGCGGAACGTGCGCAGCAGGAACAGGACGCCGGTGCCGGCGCCGAACAGGATCGAGCCCGTCCACAGCCGCTGCGCCACCCAGTCGGGCAGGCCGGCGATCTCGGCGAGCCAGTAGAAGAGGCCCTGCGGGAACAGGTAGCCGATGTTCTGGTGGGTGACTGTGCCCATCCCGACGTTCGGATCCCACATCGACGTGGCCCGGCCCAGCATCCGGCCCGGGTCGAGGTAGAGGTAGGCCTTCGTGTCGGCGCCGACCCGGCCCGGCGAGGTCGCCAGCAGCGGGATGTAGGACAGTGCGGCCAGCACGAGCACCGGCCAGGACGGCAGCAGGCGGCGCAGGCGGTTCGTCGTGCGCGGCTGGCCGTCCGGGATCGCGGCGCCGGGACCCGTCGAGGCGTCCTGGCCGGGCCCGCTCGGGTGGGCCGGGCCGGACGCCGGCACGGTCAAGGTCACCGGGGCGCACCCGGGTGCGCGCTCGGAGCCGGGCGGCGCACGAGACGCCGGCGGGCGGCCTCGTTGACCAGCGCGAGGTACGTCATGCGAGCGGTCTGCTCCCAGGTGAACGTCGCCGCGTGGGCCCTCGCACCGGCGGACAGCCGCGACCGCAGCTCACCGTCGGAGAGCACGCCCGCGAGGGTCTTCCCGAGGTCGTGCGGGTTCTCGACGAGCAGGCCGGACGCACCGTCCACCACGGCGTCGGTATGCCCGGCGATCTTCGTCGCGACGGCGGGAGTTCCGCAAGCGGCCGCCTCGGTGATCGTCATGCCCCACCCTTCTCTGGCCGAGGCCGAGGTGAGCACCCAGGCACGTCGGTACAGACCGAGAAGTGTGTCATCGTCCACCCGGCCGACGAGACGCAGCCAGGCCGAAGCCCCCGCGGCCGCGATGCGGGCCTCGAGCTCCGGCCGTTTGTAGCCCTCGCCGACGATGACCGCCTCCATCGACGGATGCTCGTCATGCGCGCGGATCAGTGCGTCGATCAGGACGTCGAACCGCTTCACCGGCACCAGCCGGCCCACGGCGAGGACCAGCGGGTGCGGCGACCGCTCACCGGCGGGGCTGAACGTCGGGTCGATCCCCGGCGGGATCACCGAGATGTTGCGGGCCGGCAGGCCCAGCAGCTCGATGATCTCGTCGCGGGATGACTGGGAGAGGGTGAGGATCCTGGTCCGGCGGTACAGGGGCGGCGCCATCCGGAACTCGATGGTCTCGCCGATGGGGGCGAGGCGGCGGGAGAGCACCATCCGCCACATCTCGGCGTGCACGTGGTGCAGGAACACCACCCGCGGGCAGCGGGCCCAGACGGGGGAGAAGAACGGCATGCCGTTCCAGATCTCGACCAGCCCGTCCCACGGTCCGGAGCGCCCGAGCGCGCCGGAGACGGCGGTCCGGGGGAACACCGAGTACCGGCCGGCCTTGCGCACGACCTGGTAGCCGTGCCGGCTTGCCGACTCGGGATGACCGGGGGCCAGCGCCGTGCGCATGCTGACGTCGACCCCGGCGGCGGCCCACTGCTCGGCGACCTTGTCGGCGTGCAGCTCCGAGCCACCGGACTCGGGGTCGTCGAGGTCACGCCAGGCGAGCATGTGGATGCGGCGCAGCCCCGAGGTCTCGACCAGTTCGGCCAGGCTGGGGACCGGGCCCGCCAGCTCCGCCAGTTCCGCGAGCGCCAGCCGCGACGCCGCGGCGGGCTCGCTCTGGGTCGGCAGCGCGGCCACGCGCAGCGGAGTGCGCGGCGCGGCTGCGTCCCGGGCCCCGGAAGCGGGCGGCCAGGGGTCCAGCGAGGCGGCGTCGAGCTGCGGCGAGCGGTCCGGGAGCGTGCTCACGCGCGGGCCGTCCGGCGCGCGGCGGCCAGGACCATCAGACCGGTGACGACGGCCAGCACGGCCTGGCAGCCGAAGTTCGCCCGGGCGGTGGAGACAGGGGAGCCCTGTGCCCAGACCATCAGCGACACGGCCGCGCCGGTCGCGATGGCGAGGACGGCGAGGACGGCCCGTTCGCCGAGGGCGAGCAGATAATGGGAGAACAACACAGTCGCTCCGAGACAGGTCATCGCTCCGGCCAGGGGAAACAGGGCGCCGGAGGCATTGGTGAATCGTGGCCCGAAGGCCAGCGACAGCAGGGTGTCGGGTGCGATCGCGGCGATGGAGAGCAGCCCGGCTGCGGGCACGGCGAGTATCGCCAGGGTCGCACCGAGCTGATGCAGGGCGTGCTGCCCGAGATGGTTGCGGTCGGCCGCCTCCGGCAGGAGGAAACCGGCGAGCACCACCGCGGCCAGCACGATCACCTTCGCCGCGACCGACACGGCCGCGTAGGAGCCGGACTCGTCCGGAGCGAGCCGGCCCTGGAGCAGGACGTCGATGTTCTGCAGGACACCCAGGAACCCCAGCGTCACCAGGGCTGCGCCGACCTCCACGGCCAGGCGCCGGGGCTCCGCGACGGACGCGGGCCCGGCGACCGGCAGGGGCAGCGTCGTCGCGGCCGTGTCGGCGCCAGGTGCCCGCAGCCGGACGGCGGACGCCGCGAGCGACTCCCGCGGGCCCGCAGCACCCGCGCCCTGGGGCAACGGGACAACCGGGACCACCGGGACCGGAGGGGGCTGCCAGCCCACCGGCCCGCCGTGCCGCACAGCGGACGGGTGCCGGCGCAGGCACCAGCGGGTGTGCGCCAGCGCCGCGAGGACCCCGAACAGCACCGCCATCGCCGCGCCCGCCTCGTCCAGGCCGGCCAGGACCAGGGCGATCGTGGCGCCGCTCTTCACCACCGCGTCGACGAGCAGGTTCGCGGCGAGCGCCGGGTAGAGCCGCCCGCACTGCATGAGCCCCCGGTCCACGCAGAGCAGACACCAGGCGGCGCCGGCGATGATGATCTCCGCCACGCCGCCGGGACCCGGCAGCGACAGCTCGGTGGCGATGAAGCCGCGGGCCAGGATCGCCAGTACCGCGACGGTGAGGACCACCGTGACGCCGGCTCGGCGCACCCGGCCGATCCATGCGTCGATCAGGTCGGCCTGCCCGGTGTGCTGCCAGTTCGTGATCCGCCGGACGACGCCGACGAGCAGCGCGTTCCCCGGCATCGACACGACGAAGAAGATGGCGACGAGCTGGGCGACGGCGCCGTAGGAGCGGGTGCTCATGGCCCGCGCGATGACCAGGGTGACCCCCAGGTTCGCCGCGTTGGCAATCAGTCCGGCGAACGCGAGGGGGATGGCGCCCCGCATCGCGGCCCGGATCCGGTCGCTCTGGCCGCGCAGCCGCCGCGGGGCGAGCTTCGCCAGCCTCGGGGAGGCCACGAGGCCTGGATGCTCCCGGCCAGCACGCCCGGCTGGCGCCCCTGTCTCTGTCCCTGCCGGATCCGGCGCCTCAGCCGGCCTACCTGCCCCGGCTGGCGCACCTGCCCCGGTCGGCAGCCCGGCGTTCGGCGTACCGGTGGGCACTGCGGGCACCAAGGCAGGCTCGGACGGCTCGGCCAGGCGGGCTGGTGCCCCCGGCACCCCGGAACGGCCGCGGGTTCCACCGGCAACCCCCGGCGCCGAGGGACGTTCCGACGCCCGATGACCGAGTCGATGCCGCCCGCGGGACTGCGGCGAGAGAGATCCGGTGGCAGGACCGGTCTTCATGGGTTGTCCCCCGGAGTCACGCACGCGCGTACCCTCCCCATCACAGGACGTGACATGCGCCCGGTCGCCAACTCACCCGCGCCGGGTCTGCGCGGCGAGCGCGCGCGGCGCGTGACGAGGGCCCGGGAAATGTCGGTCACCGGTCGGTCAGTGTCTGTCCCGCAGCAGCGGCCTCGGTGGCGAGGTCGGCGTCCACCATCATCTCCACCAGCTCCCGGAAACCCACCCGCGGCTTCCACCCGAGCACCTCCCGGGCCTTCGACGCATCACCTACCAGCACATCGACCTCCGCCGGCCGGAAGAACCGAGGATCGGTTCGCACATAACCCGACCAGTCCTCGATCCCGACCCGCGCGAACGCCACGTCCAGCAACTCGCGAATACTGTGCGTCTCGCCCGTCGCCACCACGAAGTCATCCGGAGAATCCTGCTGCAGCATCCGCCACATCGCATCCACATAATCCCCCGCGAAACCCCAGTCCCGCCGCGACTCGAGATTCCCCAGCGACACCGACTCCTGCAACCCCAGCGAAATCCGCGACACCGCCCGCGAAATCTTCCGCGTCACGAACTCGATCCCCCGCCGCGGCGACTCGTGATTGAACAGCAACCCCGAACACGCGAACAACCCGTACGACTCCCGGTAGTTCACCGTCAGATAGTGCCCGAACGTCTTCGCCACCCCGTACGGCGACCGCGGATGAAACGGCGTCGTCTCCCGCTGCGGCGTCTCCCGCACCTTCCCGAACATCTCCGACGACGACGCCTGGTAGAAACGCACTCGCGACAGATCGTTACCGCCCGCGATCCGTAGCGCCTCGAGTACCCGCAGCACACCCATACCCGTGGTCTCGCCGGTCAGCTCCGCCTGCTTCCACGACAGCCCCACAAACGAGATCGCGCCCAGGTTGTACACCTCGTCCGGCTGCGAGATCTCCACCGCGCCGATCAACGACGGAAGATCCGTCAGATCACCCTCCAGCAGCACCACCCCCGGTACCAGCCGCTCCACCCGCTCCACCTTCGGGTTCGACTGCCCACGCACCAGCCCGAACACCTCGTAACCCCGACCCACCAGCTGCTCGCCCAGATACAGGCCATCCTGGCCGGTGATTCCCGTAATCAGCGCACGAGGCACGATCATCCTCCTGTGAACCGTGGAGTACTGCTGCGGAAGGTTAGCGCCAGGGGAAACGAGCAGGTCAACCGGGGTCGGAACCCGCCGGGGCCGCCGGGCCGGCGGTGGTGGCCGGCCCGGGCCGCTGCCCCGCGCCCGCCGCGCCATCCGCGGCCGGGCGCAGCAGCTGAAGTAGCTGCGGCACTATGAGTTTTCCGGCCCGCGCACCGCCGCCGTTGCTGATGTGCACGCCGTCGTCGTCGCGTATCTGAACACCGTCGATCTCACCGCGGTACTCGTTGCCCGGGCTGAGGACCGCCGCCAGATCGATGACGGTGGCCACCCCGGGATGCCGGGCGGCGGCCTGACGGAGCAGAGCATTGAACTTGATCACGCGGTCAGTCCGCGTTTCCGGAAAAATGCTACCGGATGAGCTTTCGCCCGCTTCGAACATCGGTGTGGTCAGCAGTACGACCTTGGCCCCGCGCGCGGACATCGTGGTGATCGCCAGGTCGAGCTCCCGACCCAGGTAGGCGTCGAACTTCGGGTCGCCGATCTGGGTTCGCCGGCCGTCCAGGATCTGGTCGGTGACCTCCCAGCGCCCGACCAGCAGCAGCGCGAGGTCGGGACGGATCTCGTCCACCTTCTGCTGGATCCGCGTGGGCCAGTTGACGCAGGTGCGCGGGGGCGGGAACGGCTCGCCGCCGGTGAAGCGCGTCTCGGCTCGGGTCACTCCGCAGCCGAGCTCGGCTGCGTCGTGGATCTCCAGCCCCTCGCCCGCCGCGGTGACCGAGAACTCGCTGAACCCCAGCGTGAGCGCCAGCGAGTCCCCGGCCAGGATCGCCCGTAGAGGGCGGCCACCGCCCACTGCCTGGGCGTTCACCGTGGGTGGGGCGGCGTTCGCGGCCTGCGCCGCCAGCCGCTCCAGATCGTCGGCGCCACGCCCGGCGGACGGGTCCGGGACAGTCGCGACCAGGACCACGGCGACGACCGCGCCGATCGTGGCCGGGACGGTCACCCGTGGTACCGGGAAGCGGAACTTCCGGCGCCGGATCGGGTTCTCGACCAGATGGAACGAGATGAGGGTGACCGCGGCCGTCACAGCGACCCGGGCGGCGAGCAGCGCCACGCCGCTCAGGCCCGTCCGGCCCGCTGTCACGGTCAGAAAGACCGGCCAGTGCCACAGGTACAGGCCGTAGGAGACCCGCCCGATGGCGGGCAGCGGCGGGCAGGAGAGCACCCGGGCCGCCGGCCCTCTCGGCACCTCCACGATCGAGGCGACCAGGAGCATCACGACGACGGCGACTCCGAGGAACCCACCCGAGTACAGGACGCGGCTCTCGCCGTCCACGGTCGCCCAGATGCCGAGCATCGCCACACCGGCGAGGGCGCCGACGACCGCGAGGCCCTTCTTCGTCCGCTCGGTGAGCGGGGTCCGGCGCTGGATCCGCCAGACGGCGAGCGCCGCACCGACAAGCAGAGCCTGGGCCCGGCTGTCGGTGCCGTAGTAGATCCGGGACGGGTCGATGTCGAGGACCACCAGCAGCAGCCCGAGCAGGGCCGATGCCTCCGCCCCGAGCACGGCGACGGTCAGGATGAGCGTCTGCGCCTTCCGGCGCTGGGCGCGCCAGCGGGCCGCCGTCCGGCCGCTGTGCCACATGAGCAGGTACACGCACAGCGGCCACAGCACGTAGAACTGCTCTTCCACCGCCAGCGACCAGGTGTGCAGCAGCGGGGACGGCGTGGAGAAATGGTCGAAGTAGCTCTGGTCCGACAGCGCGAACCGCCAGTTGGCCACATAGCCGAGGGTCGCCAGCGCGTCCGTGCGCAGCGTTGTGACCTCGCTGGGGGCGGCGACCCACTGGGCGTACGCGGCCACCCCGACCATCATCGCGAGCAGAGCCGGCATCAGCCTGCGGGTGCGGCGGATCCAGAACGACCGGAGGTCGATGCGCCGGGTGGTGCGGTACTCGGCGATGAGGAGCCCGGTGATCAGGAAGCCGGAAAGCACGAAGAACGCGTCGACGCCGAGCAGACCGCCAGGCATCCAGCTCAGACCCGCGTGATACGCCATGACCCCGAGCACGGCCAGCGCCCGCAGTCCGTCCAGCGCGGGGGAGTGGCCGAGCGGGGCCAGCACCGGGACCGTCAGCGGCCCGGTCTCCAGCGGCCCGGTCTCCGGCTCGCTCGGCCTCGGCGCGCGCCGGGCGGCCGGCACCACCTCCGCCGGGACGTCGCGGCGCGTTCCCGTGCGGTCCGCCACGCCGGCCCGGCCGCGACCGCCCGGCTGGCCGGGCCGCGGGCCGCCTGGCCGCGGCGCCCGGGTGGGGCTGGTCGGCGCGGGGACGACGCGTATTCCCGGGCGCACGCCTCCGGTGCCGCGAGGCTTCTCCCTGGCCAGGTCGGCACCCGTCGGGCGGCGCTCGATCCGCTCCGTCTCGTCGCCCTGGTACCCGCGTGGCTGACGCAGCCGGCCCTCGGGATCGAGGTAGGCGTCGTCCTGGTAGGCGGCGTCGAGGTGGGAGCGGTCCAGGAACAGGCCCGCGAGGTGGTCCTGGGCATCGTCGCCGTCCGCGCCCGGGTCGAGGGCCCGGCTCTGGTCGCCCGCCCGGCCCGGCCCGGTCCGCGCTGGATCGCGCTCTCGCCGGCGCGGGCCGGGTTCGGGGCGGGCCAGCGGGTAGGTGTCGAACTCTCGGCGGCTCAGCCCGGTCCCCTTCCCGACGTCGTCATGGACGCCTGACTTCACCTCACAGGCGGCGCTGGCCGATGGCCCCGAATGTCGTCATCCTGATTCGACAACATTTATCTTGTATGTCCGGATCCCTGTCGTCCCGCCGTCGAGGCTACGACGGAACGACGGGGCCGTGACCCCATGGGTGTCACGCTACGGCCCCACCGGCCATCCCGCGGCGGGGCCGAAGACCGTCCTGGCTGGTCGGCGCGGGCCGCTCCCCAGGGACTGCCGGCAACTCCCCGGCGGGACTGCCGGCCGGCACCCGGAGGCTCCCCGGATGTCCGCCAGTTCATGGGATCACAGACCCGCCAGCTGCTCGGGACGGGGGTCGCCCGGCTGACGCCCGCGCCCGGTTCCGCCCGGGGGTGCGCCGCCTGCGCACGCCGCCTGCGGCAGTTGTTCGCGCCGGCGGTCCGGCCGGCCGGGCCGGCGCGGGGAATGTCGCCGCAGTACCACTTCCGATGTATTGGCACGGGAACGTCCGTGCTGACTCCGCCTGCCGCCAGGGCCCGTGCTGACCAGAACGTTCTGGCCGTTGATCGCACACACTCCGGATGGTCCTGCGGCAGCCACGGGGGGCCGGCGCCGACCAACGAGGCGGCATATATCACTCTCCGTACTGAATGAATCGAGTCCGGATGTGTCCTCAGGTGTCACCGGCGCGGTTCCTGGCCCACCGCGGCAGGCCAGGAAGTGCCAGCCGTGGTGAGGGTCTCAAAGCCCCAATAGAGGGTGCCAGGCCTGCGGTTTTGTGGTGAAAGCGGCGTCCGGCCACGTCGCCGGGCGGCTCGCCGTCGGGGTCGCGAGCCTCCGGGCGGCGGGCGGAGAGCTGTACCTTGCGAGCGTGCCTGACATCACCGACAGTGGCGGTCGCGGTAGGTGACCGCTGGCTTCCCTCCCCGGAGCGGGTCGGTGTCCACCCGCCTGCCCGGCGGGCCGGCCGACGCCGCACGCCGCGGGGGCACCGCCGCGGAACCCACCGAACGCCCCGCCGGGTCGGCGACGACCGTCGTCCTCCCCGGGTTCGACGGGCTGCGCGCGATCGCGGCGCTGCTCGTGCTGGTGGTCCATGTCGCCTTCTACAGCGGTCTGACGTTCACCAGCCCCGTCGGGGTCTACACCGCGCGCGGTGAGGTCGGTGTCGAGGTCTTCTTCCTGATCTCCGGGTTCCTGCTGTACCGGCCGTTCGCCGCCGCGCACCTGCGCGGGCACGCGGCGCCGGACGCCCCCGGCTTCTTCGTCCGCCGCCTGCTCCGGATCATCCCGCTGTACTGGCTGGCGCTCGTGGTCGCCCTCAACGTCCTGCCCGCCGACAGGCTTGGCGTGCAGGGCCTCCCCGGCCTGCTGCAGACAGCCTTCCTCCTGCAGGGCTACCGCAGGGAGACGGCCATCCAGGGCCTGACCCAGGGCTGGACCCTCAACATCGAGTTCGCCTTCTACCTGTCGATCCCGGTCTACGCCTGGCTGCTGGTTCGCCGGCGGCGGGCCCCCCGCGACCAGCTGCGGGTGGAACTCGTGGCCCTTGGCGTGATCTTCGTGGTCAGTCGGGTCCTGCACTACAGGCTGATCGGCTCGGATGTCTGGTGGGCCGACGGCTGGACGGTCTGGCTGCCGGTCTGGTGGGACCTGTTCGCGATGGGCATGCTGCTGGCGGTCCTGTCGTGCTGGTACGCCCAGAACGGGCGCACTCCGGCGTGGGCGCGGTGGCGATGGTTCGGCGGAGCCTGCTGGCTGGTCGCCGTCTTCTTCTTCTGGGTGGCGAGCACCCGCATCGACCTTCCGCGTGACCCGATGTTCGTGCCGGACCGCTCCCAGGACATGGGGCGCCACCTCTTCTACGGCCTGTTCGGGTTCTTCCTGATCCTGCCGGCGGTCTTCGGCCCGCCCCGCCAGGGGCTCGTGCGGCGGTTCCTGTCGTGGCGGCCGATGGCCTACCTCGGACTGATCTCGTACGGCATCTACCTCTGGCACACGACGGTGATCGAGCTGGTCATGGAACACGCCGGGCGGCAGGGCGGTGCGCTCGACTTCGTGCCGTTCCTCCTGGTCGTGATCGCCATCACCTGTGCCGTCTCGACCCTGACCTACTTCCTGGTCGAACGGCCCTGCACGGTGCTGGCCCGGGAGTGGGCGCGCGCTCTCCGGGCGCGCCGGGCCGGTCGAGGCGGTCGAGGTGGGCCGCCCGGCGCCGGCGGGGCCAGCGGGCCCGGTGGCGCGGGGGCCGGGGTGGGGCGGTCCGCCACCGACGGGAGGTGGAGCCGGGAGGTCTCCAGCACCGGCCACGGCACCCTGGCCGTGGCCGCCCGCCGCGGCCACCCCCGCCTGGCTACGACAGGCCCGCGCGACGCTGCGATCGACCACTCCGACGGGGATCCGGCGCGGACCCTCCCCCTGCGCACGGGCCGCCGGGCGGCCACCTACGGGCGGCGCACCCCCGGGGTGGACCAATGGTCCGTCCGCGGTCGGGCAGGTGGTGTGCCCGCCACCTGGGTGCCGCCCGATGCCGTGCCGAGCGCGCCGGCGCCGCGGGCGCCGTCCGGCGGCGAGGGGCAGCCCGGGCGGTGGGTCCAGCGGTTCGGCGGGCGTTCGGCCGGCGTCGTCACAGGGCGCCGACTGGGCCACATTCGCTCGCGTCTCCGGGACGAGACCCGGTGACTTTTCGTACTATGAGAGCGCCAAAGGGTGGGTCCGGCGGCGGACTGGCTCCGAGTCTGTGCGCTCTCCCGTTGACCACCCGGGACACCGCTCCCTAGACTTGGGAGTTGCACGAGGGTTCGTGGGTCTCAGACCGAGCGGATCCACTCGAGCAGTCGTTATCGGTTCTGACAGTGTCGTTCTCAGCGCGGTGCCTGTCCCTCCGTCCCGGCGGTTCGACCCGGCCCTCGCGCGACGAGACGATTCCCAGTCGGAGCCGACCCCTTGACGAGCACCACCGACGTACGACCCGTGGAGACCGTGACCACCTCGCACAGCCCGACCACACCACAGGTTGCGGTCAACGACATCGGCTCGGCCGAGGACTTCCTCGCCGCGGTCGACAAGACGATCAAGTTCTTCAACGACGGCGACATCGTCGACGGCATCATCGTCAAGGTGGACCGCGACGAGGTGCTCCTCGACATCGGTTACAAGACCGAGGGTGTCATCCCGTCACGGGAACTCTCGATCAAGCATGATGTCGATCCGCACGAGGTCGTCACGGTCGGCGACCACGTCGAGGCCCTTGTCCTCCAGAAGGAGGACAAGGAAGGCCGTCTGATCCTGTCCAAGAAGCGTGCGCAGTACGAGCGCGCCTGGGGCACGATCGAGAAGCTCAAGGAGGAGGACGGCGTCGTCACCGGCACCGTCATCGAAGTCGTCAAGGGTGGTCTCATCCTCGACATCGGCCTCCGTGGCTTCCTCCCCGCCTCGCTGGTGGAGATGCGCCGCGTCCGCGACCTGCAGCCCTACGTGGGCCGCGAGCTCGAAGCCAAGATCATCGAGCTGGACAAGAACCGGAACAACGTGGTTCTGTCCCGCCGCGCCTGGCTGGAGCAGACCCAGAGCGAGGTGCGCTCCGAGTTCCTCGCGCAGCTCGCAAAGGGCCAGATCCGCAAGGGTGTGGTCAGCTCGATCGTCAACTTCGGTGCCTTCGTGGACCTGGGTGGCGTCGACGGCCTGGTGCACGTCTCCGAACTCTCCTGGAAGCACATCGACCACCCGTCCGAGGTGGTCGAGGTCGGCCAGGAGGTCACGGTCGAGGTCCTCGACGTCGACCTGGACCGCGAGCGGGTCTCCCTGTCGCTGAAGGCGACGCAGGAGGACCCGTGGCGCCAGTTCGCGCGGACCCACGCCATCGGCCAGGTCGTTCCCGGCCGGGTCACCAAGCTCGTTCCGTTCGGTGCGTTCGTCCGTGTGGACGAGGGCATCGAGGGCCTGGTGCACATCTCGGAGCTGGCCGAGCGCCACGTCGAGATCCCCGAGCAGGTCGTGAACGTGGGCGACGAGATCCTGGTCAAGGTCATCGACATCGACCTCGACCGCCGGCGGATCAGCCTGTCGCTCAAGCAGGCCAACGAGGCCTCCGGGCTGGCTGGTGAGGGCGACTCGTTCGACCCGAGCCAGTACGGCATGGAAGCCAAGTACGACGAGCAGGGCAACTACGTCTACCCCGAGGGCTTCGACCCCGAGACCGGCGAGTGGCTGCCGGGCTTCGAGGAGCAGCAGGCCGAGTGGGAGCGGCAGTATGCCGAGGCTCAGACCCGGTTCGAGGCCCACCAGGCCCAGATCCGGGCCGCACAGGAGGCGGATGCGGCTGCGGCGGCGCCGTCCTCCTACACCTCGCAGTCCGAGCAGCCGGCTTCGGCCATCGACGAGGAGGCGCTGCGGCGCCTGCGGGAGCAGTTCGGCCGCGAGTAGTCGAACAGCCGTACCGGCGCCGGCAGGTTCCTCTGCCGGGCCGGCCGGTCGGTGAGACAAGAACCATCCTTCAGGGCCCGTGGGATCATTCCGCGGGCCCTGAGGCGTCTCCCGGCCCATTCGCACCCGGCCTACCCGGCCTACCCGGCCTACCTGGCCCGGGCCGGGTAGGGGTCAACGTCTCGAGGGCCCAGACCGCCTGCGCGAGCACCTTGTCCGGCGGCTGCGTGCCGTCCAGCTCCACGACGTTGTCCGCCCGGGCCATCACCTGCTCGTAGCCGCCGGCCTGCTCGACGAGCCGGGCCCGCAGGGCGGCCGGGGTCAGGACGCGGGTGCGGCGATCACCCCGGGCGATCATCCGCTCGTAGGCGAGCGCCGGGGGGACCCGCAGCCACAGCAGCGGGTCGGGCCGGGGGAGCAGGTCCTCCAGCTGTTCGAGCCACCCTCGGTGCTGCTCCCCGTACGGCCCGCACTGCACCTCCCAGGACTGCACCCATCCCTCGAAGAGCAGGTCGGGAGGCCCGCCCGGGTCGGAGCGGTAGTGCAGCTGGGCGGACAGTTCGACGAGGTGCGCGAGCCGGCGCACCGGTCCGGGGACGACCGCCTGATAGAGGACGGTGTCGTCTGGTTCGGCGATGGCCCGGAAGATGTCCGCGGTCACGCGCGCGGGCCGGCTGCCCCGCAACGGGCGCAGCAGCGTCTCCAGGCCGCGGATCAGCGTGGTCTTCCCCGCACCGTCCACACCCTCCACCGCCACGAGAAGTGGATCGCGCCCGGTCATGTCCGGACTGTAGATCGTTTTCGGCGGTTTCGTGGCGGATCTGGTGCGTTCACCGCATCCCTTGCCGTACCGGGCGCAGGGCAGCACAATCGGGTCTGCCAGGCGCCGGGGGCAGCCGATCCGGTCGGGATGTGTGTGGCCAGCGAAGCGTTTACTGACGGAACGACACCGGTACTCCCGTATGCGCTGGTGGCGCTCGAGGGGCCGGCGGGTTGCGGGAAGCGGGCCCTGGCGCGGTGGCTGGCGGCCCGTCCCGGGGCCGCGGGGCTTCGGCTCGCGCCACGGATGTCCGAGGCACTCGAGGAGCTCGCGAGCCGCCAGGCCGGGCCCGGCGGGCAGCGGGGCCGGGTGCCGGCGAACCTGCTGCACACCGCCAGCCTGGTCGAGTGCGCCGTCCAGTTCGAGTACGCGCGGGAGACCTTCGCCGGAGCCGATCTGGTCGTGGCGGACCGCTGGCTGCAGACCTGGGAGGTCTACTGCGGCGACCTCGGCGAGTATGCCGAGTGGTACCTGCAGATAGCCGCGCAGGTGCCGGCTCCTGACGTCCTGCTCTACCTGCGGGTGTCGCCGCGGGTCGCCGCCGCGCGGCTGGCCCGCGTGCTGTGCCGCGACGAGGCGGCACTGCTGCGCCACACCACCGCGCTGTGCGCGCGGTACGACGAGGTGATGTCAGGCGTCGACTGCGTGGTCGTCGACGCCGATGCGCCCGCGCCGGCGGTGCTGGCGCACGTCGCGGGCGTCCTGCGCGAGGCGGGCCTGGCCGCTTTGCTCACAGCGGAGTGAAACGCACCGGCAGCGCGGCGAGGCTGCGGACCCAGACCGACGGGCGCCACTGCAGTGCCGCGGGCTCCACGGCGAGTTCCAGGCCCGGCAGGCGGTCGAGGAGCACCTCGACGGCGGTCGTCGCGATGGTCTCGGCCGCCATCTGCGCAGGGAACGGGCACCGGTGCTCGCCGTGCCCGAACGCCAGGTGCGCGTTGTTGCCCGCGGCCCGCCCGGACGGCTGCGGCCGGGCCCGCGGGTCCGCGTTGGCCGCCGAGAGCCCGAAGATCAGCAGATCCCCGGCTCGGATCCAGCGGCCACCGAGGCGGACGTCCCGGCGCGCCCAGCGGGCGACGAGGTTCTGGATCGGCGGGTCGGCCCACAGCACCTCGGCCATCGCGCTGCCGATGCTGAGCCGGCCCCCGGAGAGATCCACCGCGAACCGGTCGTCGGTCAGCATGAGGCGCAGGGTGTTGCCGATCCAGTCGGCGGTCGGGGCATGGCCCGCGATCAGGGTCGCCATGACGTCCTCGACGATCTCGTCGTCGCCGAGGTCGGCCGGATGGCTGATCAGTGCCGAGACGGCGTCGTCGGCGGGCTGCGCGCGGCGGCGGCGGACGACCCGCATCAGCATCGCGTGCACGTGCCGACGGGCGTCCCGCGAACCCGTGCCGCCGCTGACGAGCAGTGTGAGGTCCCGGGCCAGCCCGGTCAGGTCGCTGTCCGGCAGGCCCCAGATGCCAGCGGTGACCATCGCCGGCAGCGGGCCGGCGTACTGGGTGATCAGCTCGGCCCGGCCGGTGCCGGCGACCGCGTCGATGAGGGTGTCGGCGCCGCGGGTCGCCCGCGCCCGCAGCTCGTGCGGCTCGAACATGCCGAGCACATCGCCGATCGCCTCCAGCCGGCGGGTGTGCGCCGGCCCGTCCAGGCTGCGCAGGGACGGCCGCTGGCCGACCACCGACTGCAGCGGCCAGCCCGCCGGGACGAGGTCCCAGGCGTTCCAGATCCGGCAGTCCCGCCCGAACAGCGCCGGGGTGCCGGCGACGTAGACCACCTCGCGGTAGCCGAGGACAAGCCAGGCTGGGATGTCCGCCTCCAGCAGGACCGGCGCGACCGGTCCCTGCTGGTCGCGCAGGCGCCGGTAGAAGCCGGCGAGGTCGCTGCCGGGCCCGCCGCCCGGCAGTCGCACGGCCGCGCCGTGCGCCGGCCAGCGCTCACCGACGTCGGACCGGCCGGGTGTCTGGGCCCGCTCCCGGCCCCGGCCTTCCTCCCCGGGCGGCGCGACCGGCGGGACCGGCGGGGCCGAGGGGGGGAGAGCCGGGGCC
>NZ_JBFLUG010000380.1:0-1519 GCF_041008525.1 Parafrankia sp. FMc2
GTGAGACACCCTCTGTCAACCACGGTTTCAGGCGGCGCGTCCGAGGGCTCGGTTGCGGTTGGCGACGTGCGTGGCCTCGTCGTAGAGCACGCCTTTGGTGAGGCAGTGCCAGAGGATCTCGAGCCAGCGGTTACCCAGGGCACGCAAGGCGGCATGGTGACTTTTCCCCGCCGTGATCTTTTCGTCGTAGAACTGCCTGGCCCAGCCGCTGAGCTGGAGGCTGCAGAACGCCCACTGGTGCACGGCGTCGCCGAGGTAGCGGTTGTGCGCGAGGCGGCGGGCGACGACGAAGTCGCTTTTCCCGGAGCGGCGGGTTACGGGCGCCCGACCGGCGTAGCACTGCAGGGCGTTCGGTGCGTCGAACTGTCCGACGTGTTCGCCGATCTCGCCGGCGACCCGAGCTGCGAGTCGGTCTCCCAGGCCGGGGAAGCTCAGGTAGATGTCCCCGCCCGGGAACGCCTTCCCCGGGTCGGGGTCCTTGACGGTGTGGTCCCGGCCGGTACGTGGGCCGCCAAGCAGCAGTTCACCCATGCGGCGTTCCCAGCCGCGCCGCGCCTCGTGCAGCGCGAGCAGTTGCACCGCGGCCAGCCGGATCCCGGCGGCCTTGGCCCGCACCAGGTAGTCCCGGGTCGCCAGCGACGGCGCCGCGAGTGCGGCCGTGACCTTGTCGGCGAACTTCTCGGGCCAGCCGTGCCTGCCGGCGCGGGCGAATGCGGCCAGGTCCTCGCGGCTGGCCGCGGCGAGATCGGGCTGGGTGGGCCAGCGTTCGAGCAGCCGCAGCACCGTCGGGGCGCCCAGGTCGCTGCCGGCCAGCTTCAGAGCGGCGGGGTAGGTGGCCTGCAAGTCCGCGCGCAGCCGGTTGAGCAGGCGGCGCTGGTCGCGGGCGGCGCGCTCGTCGTCGCGGGCGATCGCGCGCAGCTCCCCGCCGATCTCACCGTGGGGCACGAGCTGCTTGAGGCTGGCGTGCCGGTCCAACGCCAGCAGGCAGCAGATCCGGGCGTCTTCGGCGTCGTCCTTCTTGCGCGCCGGCCCACGGCGGCGCGCGACCAGGTCCGGGTTGACCGGGACCACGGCGAACCCGGCGTCGAGCAGCGCCTCGACAAGCAACCCGTGCCGGGTCTCGAGCACGACCCGCACCTCGGCCGGGTCCGGTTCCAGAGCCAGGCAACGCCCGATCAACCGCTCCACACCGGCCGGGCCGTGCTCGACACGGAACTGCTCTACGACTCCTTTCTCCTGCGTTCCCAGGGCGATGTCATGAAACTCCTCGGCCCAGTCGATACCGACCGCGAGCACGCGTTCTCCCTTCCCTGCCCCCGCTGTTCTCATGGTGCGCGGCGGACCGGGAAGGCGCTGCGTCGTGCTGATGGACCAGTCCTCGCGGGACCACACCCTCCTGGGCGTCAGGCCTTCGCCGGGTCCAGGCAGGAGCGCCGTCTCACATCAGTCCTCACGGGACAAGCACCGCAAGCGCTCCCTGCCGGGATCCACCGTGCGAAGGGAAGGTAGCGCCATCAGC